>CAYRZK010000240.1:0-2073 GCA_964428785.1 uncultured Oscillospiraceae bacterium
GTATTACAGGGCCGATAAATGATGTTACCGAAACTGCCGAAAAAATGGCAGGTGGTGATTTTTCACAAGAGGTAGAGGTAAAATCAAGCGATGAGATCGGGCGTCTTGCGGATATGTTCAACTATCTGAGCAGACAGCTGAACGACACGCTTGCGGAAATATCGGGCGAAAAAAACAAGCTCGAAACCATACTTAAGCACATGGCGGACGGACTTGTAGCGATAGATATTTCGGGCATCATCATCCATGCCAATCAAGCAGCGGCAGCGATACTTTCGGAAAACGGAGAGAGCATAGAAAGCAAGCGATATGATGCGCTTGTAGAGGATATAAATCCGGAGCTTACATATGATAAGCTCAAGGAAAAATGCGAATTCGAGCCTATAAGCGAGATATTTGAGCATACCGGCAGATATTATGCGGTGAGATATGACAGATTTACCGATGAAAACGGGAATGATATCGGTATTATTATGATTATTCAGGATATCACGCAGAGAACGAAGCTGGAAAATATGCAGACCGATTTCGTGGCGAATGTTTCGCATGAGCTTAAAACACCGCTCACGACCATAAAGAGCTATACCGAAACACTAATGGACGGAGCACTCGAAGATCCTGAGACGGCACAGAGCTTTTTAAGCATCATCAATTCGGAGACAGACAGAATGTCAAGGCTGGTCAAGGATTTGCTCCAGCTTTCACGAATGGAAAACAATCAGGAAAAATGGAACATGAAAGAAAGCGATATAATATCGCTGCTCAAGGCTTCCGTTACGAAGGTAGAGCTCACAGCAAAGGCAAAAAAGCAGTATCTTAATTGCTTCTTTGACAGTGACAAGCGTGCGGCTGTTGTAATGGACAAGGATAGAGTGGAGCAGGTTATACTCAATGTTCTCTCAAATGCGATAAATTATACGCAGGAGGGCGGACGTATAGACATTGACCTCATGACGGAAAACAAAGAAGTCCGAATTGTTGTTGCCGATAACGGCATCGGTATTCCGGACGAGGAACAGCCACGAGTGTTTGAAAGATTTTTCAGAGTTGATAAGGCACGCTCACGCTCGATGGGCGGCACGGGGCTCGGACTCGCTATATCAAAGCAGATAGTCGAGGAACACGGCGGACGCATAGAGCTTACAAGTAAAGAGGGACAGGGAACGACTGTGACAATAGTGCTTCCGCTTGCACCGTCAGTGTCAAGAGGCATCCCAAATATAGAGTAATAATAGTAATATTAAAAGCCTTCGCTTCATATTAAATAAGTATGAAAGCGAGGGCTTTATTATGGAAAATCATTTTTTAAATATCGAAAGGCGTGAAAAAATTACGGTAACATCCGTTGCTGATGTTGACAGCTTCAACGAGGAAACGATACTTCTTACGCTTGAGCAGGGCGGTCTTGTCATAAAAGGGCAGAAGCTGCATGTGCAGATGCTCAATCTTAATGAGGGCAAGGTGGTAATAACGGGAGATATCCGTTCAGCAGTATATACCGAAAAGAAAAACAAGAGCGAGGACAGCCTGCTCAAAAAGATTTTTAAATAGCAGGCAGAAGCAGATGATTTTGTCGGATTTGATTAAGGAGCAAATCTTTGAAAGCATTATAATGCTCATGGCAGGTATAGGTGTCGGTGCACTGTACAGCTTGTTTGTGTTCTGTAAGGGCATTGCGCTGCCGGCAGGAGGCTCGAAGCGTGCGAAGCTCACAGGCTTGTTTGCGGCAGCTGCGGAGATACTTTTCTGGATATTTGCAGCGGTATATATTACGGGGTTTCTCGGATATGCGGCTTACGGAGAGCTGTCGATTCATGCTTTTTTGATGATGTTTTGCGGCGTGTTGTTGTGGAAACGACTGTTCTATGGTACAATTAAATACTAAAGAAAAGACAAGGGGAAGTCGAGATGTTCAAGAGAAAGCTGCGGAGAAGCCGTGAATTTAAGAAAAACAGCCAAGTGGTAGACTTGGAAGAGGCACGCCAAAAAAGGCGAGACAAGCGAGCTATGGCGATAGCCGAGGCACAGCTTCGTGAAGAGGAAAAGGCAAGAAGAGAAAAGCAGCGTGAGGAG
>CAYRZK010000241.1:0-2043 GCA_964428785.1 uncultured Oscillospiraceae bacterium
CTACATTATACTTTGATTCCTGCACGAATTTTTTCCACCATGCTTTTTTTACATTGTTCTTAAATTCTACTCCGAGAGGGCCGTAATCCCATGTATTTGCAAGACCGCCGTAAATCTCAGAACCCGGAAAAACAAAGCCTCTGTTCTTGGCAAGTGCTACGATTTTGTCCATAGTTACTGTTACTTCTCTGCTCATGATAAATTTTCTTCTCCTTTAATTTATTTACAATTCTCGCAATCTTCCGCCTCGCATGATGCGCAAGCATTATCGAGTTCGATTTCGATATCAATATCAAGCTTATTGTCAGCATCCGCTTCACAATCCTCGCAATCGCAGTCATGCAGATCGTCACAGCCGCAATCGCATGTATCGCCGCCGCAGTCACAGCATGAGCATCTGTCATCACGCTTGATCGCATCTACGGCTTTTTCTTTCATAGCTTCGTAAGCGTCAACGCTCTTTTCTTTTACAGCCTCGTAAAATTCCGCACTCTTGATCTTCATTTCGTCAGCAATGCCGCTGCTCTTTTCCACGATGCCCTCCTTGGCATCATTCGCCATCTCGTTCACATCTATGATTGTGCCGTCTTCCTTTACTACTTCGATGCTACACTTGGTTCCGAAAGCCACTGCCACACCTACTGCCGCTGCGATAGGCGCCATTACTGTGCCTATGATGCCGACATTAACCGGAAGATTCATGATCACTTCGTCATCCTTTTTCACAGTTATACGAGAAACATTACCCTTTTTAACAATAGCCTTAAGATTTTCAACCAATACTCCCGCATATCCGGTAAATCTCGACTTACCCTTTTCATCAATAGCTTCTTCGATATTTATGATTGCATCCACTACGCTGCCGTTCGCAGCTTCGAGTGCTTCCTTGGCTTCTTTATAGCTTACACCTGTTCTGTCCTTAACAAGTTCGATTTTTTCTAAAGTAATCTCCATAATATCTACCTCCCTGATTCACTTTGTTCAAAAAAACTTTCACTCTTAAGCTTCTTTATATCGAAATGATACTCCGCATAGCTTCTGAGCAATATCCGCAACTCCTTCTGAATATCATCATCAAGCCCTATTCTTTTTAAACTAACAAGCGGATTATTCAAAAAGAACTTTAATGCACCTATTGTATCAAAATTTAGCCTAAAAAGCAATGTGTCATTGGTATTTGCACGCATATTATTTGCGCAGCTGCCGCACACAATACCTCCCTCTTTAATACTGAAATAATTCTCAGGTGCATCACTACCGCACACAACGCACGATGAAAGCTGCGGAGCGCTTCCCATTATCTTCATTGCTTTTATTTGATATGCCGTCGAAAGCGTTTCATATTTCCTATGTCGATCCGCCAAAAGCTCAAAAAACTCTATGAGCATGTCAAAAATCGCCGGCTGCGGATGGTCTTCAATCAGAAGCTTATCCGTAAACTCAAGTACATATGAAGCCGTCATATATTTATCTACATCCTCACCTATCTTATAAAAGCTTCTTATCGTTTCCGCACTGTTGATATTGTAGCTGTCTCTGTTTTTAAAAAGCTCATATCGCCCGTATGTGAACGGCCTCATCGCAAGCGCTGCCTTGCTTCTGCTCTTTTCATTTGCACTGCTTCCGGCACTGATTTTTCCGTATTTTCGTGAAAACAAAACAAGCATCCGCCTGCCGTTTGTCGTTTTTACCTGTCGCAGAATAATCCCTTCGCTATCCGTATACATATCTTATTCTTTATAACCGAAATTGCTGAGAGCGAAATCACTGTCACGCCAATTTTCCTTTACTTTTACCCAAAGCTCCAAGAATACCTTCGTTCCGAGAAGTGCTTCTATTTCAAGCCTTGCGTCCTTACCTATACCCTTTAATTTCTTGCCTTCCTTACCTATTATTATACCCTTATGCGATTTCCTCTCGCAATAAATCACAGCGCCTATTTTCGTCAGCTTCTTACCCTCCTCATACTGCTCAATCTCCACAGCTGCGCCGTGCGGTATTTCATCATTAAGATAAAGAAGCAGCTTTTCTCTTATAATTTCA
>CAYRZK010000242.1:0-2040 GCA_964428785.1 uncultured Oscillospiraceae bacterium
CTGTAACCGTTTTTAACCACATGTGTTACATATGCACGCACAAGCACCGGCTTATTATCCGAAAAAACAATATCCGCAATTCTCGTGACAGTACGCCTGTCCTGATATGTTCTCGGATATAAATTTATAAGCTCATCTATCGTACCGATATTCATTTTTTTCAAAAGCTCTGCTTTTTTCGTGCCTATACCTTTTAAGCTTATAATATCATCGCTATATTTCATTATCCCGTAACCTCAATATCTCTTTTGGAAACATTTCTTGACATCACACCTTTTATGCATAGAGAGACCTGCTTCGGCTCAATTCCGACGGTTGTTTTCAGCATCTCCCTTACCTGCTCGATAATATATCCAGCAAGCCTTGAAATACTTGTGCCGAATTTCACAAGTATATATATTTTGATATATATATCTTCACCATCAACATTCACTTCGAGAAAGCTCATGCTTTTATTTTCGTTAAATCCTGTTTTTCCTTTGGAATTGCACAGAATGACTTTGTTTGACGATTTATCCGCAATATCCGCCACTATGCTGCCGATAACATTTTTTGAAACATGTATCGTTCCGGTACTGTTTTTTTTCGTATACATAATCATACTTCCTATGTAAAAATCAAACATTAACTAAGACTTTTTTGTTTTAACATATTTATAATATCACAATGCGGCATCTTTTAAAATACGATAATTTACGTTCAAACAATGCACCAATCTCACATTTTCGCATAAATATATATGAGCTGACTTTAATACTACATGAAAAAATCGAGAGAAAGGAGAATAATCCGTTACCGCCGCAACAGGATAATCGGATTATAAAGATTATTATGGACAAGAAATATAATTGCAAGAAAAAGCCATGTAAGCCTCACAATAGCGCTATTAAAGAAATCGGGCTTGTTTTGCTTGCTTTCGGTCTTATAACAATATGTGCATTTTTCCTTCCTTTACGGGCATGGATCGTTATTTTGTCCATTGTATTTATTATATGCGGCATACGGCTTAGCATTATGAAATAGCCACGCATAGACATATTTTGCAGCATGTCCGCCATATTTACAAATCAAACCAAAAATCATATAATTACAAAGTAGCATCCCTAAGGCATAAAACCTATGAATATCGGTAAAAGCTATATATTAAATATTTTGAAAGGAGACCTTATAAATGGACTGTAGAATCAAAAAACTTGCAAATCTTTTAGTTACTTTTTCTATCGACATAAAGCCGGGCGAAAAATGCCTCATAGACTTTGAGGGCAACGATGTTAAGCCGCTTGTCCGTCAGATAATCAAGGAAATCTATGCAAACGAAGGCATACCTTATGTTACAAACAGAGACTCTTCGATCAATCGTGAGCTCATGAAGCATGCAAGCTCTGAGCAGCTCGACGACATGTGCAGATGGCAGCTTGAACAAATGAAGGACATGGACTGTTATATTGCAATAAGAGGCGCCGACAACACCTCGGAGCTTTCTGATGTTCCGTCGGACAAGATGACGCTTTGGAACAGCAAGCTCAATCCTGTACTTCGCCACAGGGTTGACAGAACAAAATGGGTAGTACTCCGTTATCCTAACAATGCAATGGCACAGCTCGCAAATACAAGCCTTGAAGCCTTTGAAGATTTTTATTTCGATGTATGCACGCTTGACTATAAGAGAATGAGCGATGCGATGGATCCGCTTGTAGAGCTCATGAATAAAACAGACAAGGTACACCTCATAGGTCCCGGCACAGACCTGACATTCTCTATAAAGGATATCCCGGCTGTTAAATGCTGCGGTCACAGGAATATTCCGGACGGAGAGGTTTACACAGCGCCTGTAAGAAATTCGATGAACGGATATATTTCTTACAATACTCCTTCGCTTGAGCTTGGCTTCACATATACTGACATAAGATTTGAAATTGAAAACGGTAAAATCATCAAAGCTACGGCAAATGATAACGAAAAAATCAATCATCTCCTCGATACGGACGAGGGTTCAAGATATTTCGGAGAATTCGCAATAGGTGTTAACCCATATGTGCT
>CAYRZK010000243.1:0-2011 GCA_964428785.1 uncultured Oscillospiraceae bacterium
GAGTAAGGAGGACGAGACATGGCTAAGAAGAGTATGATTTTGAAGCAGCAGAGAGGTTCTAAGTTCTCCACGAGAAATTACACCAGATGCCGTATCTGCGGCAGACCTCATGCAGTTTTGAGAAAATACGGTATCTGCCGTATTTGCTTCAGAGAGCTTGCTTACAAGGGTGAAATCCCCGGCGTAAAGAAAGCAAGCTGGTAAGAATTAGTTAATTTGCGTAGGTCGTCTGCCCGGCAGATGTAAATCTGCTGTGTGACGAAACCACGTGAGGAAGGAGATATATAAAAATGACAATGACAGATCCAATTGCGGATATGCTGACGAGAATCAGAAATGCCAACACTGTAGGTCACGACACAGTTGATGTACCGGCATCGAAGATGAAGAAGTCAATCGCCGAAATCCTTGTAGAAGAAGGATATATCAAGGGCTTTGATGTGATTGAAGACACAAAGCAGGGCACAATCAGAATTTATCTTAAGTATGGTGCTCATAAGGAAAGAGTTATCAGTGGAATCAAAAAGATTTCAAAGCCGGGACTCAAGGTTTATGCTAAGGCTGACGAAGTACCAAAGGTACTTGGCGGACTCGGAATCGCTATCGTATCAACATCAAAGGGTGTTATCAGCGATAAAGAGGCAAGAAAGCTCGGCATCGGCGGAGAAGTTATTTGTTACGTTTGGTAGTAGGAGGAAAATGATATGTCAAGAATAGGTAAGTTACCTGTTGCTCTTCCTGCCGGCGTTGAGGTTAAGGTTGACAGCAACAATGTTGTAACTGTAAAAGGCCCTAAGGGTGAATTACAGGAGAAGATCAGCAAGCTGATCAAAGTAGAAATTGGTGAAGGAACACTCACTGTTACAAGAGACAGTAATGCTAAGGAAAACAGATCACAGCATGGTCTTGCAAGAACACTCATTAACAACATGGTTATAGGTGTTACAAACGGTTTCGAAAAGAAGCTCCAGCTCATCGGCGTTGGTTATAAGGCTGAAAAGCAGGGCAAGAACCTTGTTATGAACCTTGGTTACTCACATCCTATTATTATGGAAGATCCTGAAGGAATCACTACAGAATGTCCTTCGGCAACTGAAGTAGTAGTAAAGGGTATCGATAAAGCATTTGTCGGAAACTATGCGGCTAACATCAGAAAATGGAGACAGCCTGAACCGTACAAGGGTAAGGGTATCAAGTACGATGGCGAAGTTATCCGCAGAAAAGAAGGCAAGGCCGGAGCTAAATAATAGGAAAGGAGTACGAGCATTATGGCTATTGAAAGCAGAAATGATAGACGTGTCAAGAGACACGAAAGAGTTAGAAAAACTGTATCTGGAACTCCTGAAAAGCCTAGACTTTGCGTTTACAGAAGTAATAAGAACATTTCATGTCAGATTATCGACGATGTAAACGGAGTTACACTCGCAAGCGCAACTTCACTTGAAAAAGAATTCAAGGCTGAAAACGGCTATGGCGGAAATAAGGATGCTGCTAAGAAGGTTGGCGAAGTTATTGCTAAGAGAGCTCTCGAAAAGGGCATCGAAACAGTATGCTTCGACAGAGGCGGATACTTATATCACGGAAGAGTAAAGGAACTGGCTGACGGTGCTAGAGAAGCCGGTCTCAAATTCTAACAGGAGGGAAAAGGAATGCGACAGAATCAGATAGATGCATCCAAGCTTGATTTAAAAGAAACAATCGTAAGCATCAGACGAGTTGCTAAGACTGTTAAGGGCGGAAGAAACATGAGATTCTCTGTTACAGGTGTTGTCGGCGACGGCGAAGGTGTTGTTGGTTGCGGAATCGGCAAGGCTCAGGAAATTCCTGAAGCTGTAAGAAAAGCAACTGAGGATGCAAAGAAGAATTTAATCACAGTTCCTACTGTAGGAACTACAATACCGCACAGAAACCTCGGAATCTTTGGAGCAGGCAAGGTTCTTCTTATGCCGGCTGCACAGGGTACCGGAGTTATCGCAGGTTCATCGGTACGTACAGTGCTTGAAGCTGCCGG
>CAYRZK010000244.1:0-2010 GCA_964428785.1 uncultured Oscillospiraceae bacterium
ATATAGCATCTTACGAGCTTATTAACACCTGGAGGAAGTTCATCGCCGTTTTCTCTTGAGAACACCTTAACATCAACAACAATACCTGTTTCACCGTGAGGCACCCTCAACGAAGTATCTCTTACTTCTCTTACCTTTTCACCGAAAATTGCACGGAGAAGTCTTTCTTCCGCCGTAAGCTCCGTCTCTCCCTTAGGAGTCACTTTGCCTACCAATATATCCGATGAATTTACTTCTGCACCGATTCTGATGATACCTTCTTCATCAAGATCGCCGAGGGCATCTTCACCGACATTCGGAATATCTCTTGTGATTTCTTCAGGACCGAGCTTAGTATCTCTTGCCTCTGATTCATATTCTTCAATATGGAGTGATGTAAGAACATCTTCCATAATCAGTCTTTCATTCAATATGATAGCGTCTTCGTAGTTATAGCCTTCCCAAGTCATGAAGCCTATAAGGAGATTCTTGCCGAGAGCTACTTCACCCATATCCGTCGAAGGACCGTCCGCAATGATTTCGCCCTTTTCGATATGCTCGCCGTGATTTACGATAGGTCTCTGGTTAATGCAGGTACCCTGGTTTGAACGCTTAAATTTAAGCATCTTATAGCTGTCTGTACCTTTGCCGTCATCTCTTCTTATTACTATCTTATCCGCATCAACAAATTCTACAGTACCTGTATTCTTTGCAAGAATAACAACACCCGAATCTCTCGCAGCCTTGTATTCCATACCCGTACCTACGATAGGCGCCTGCGTCACGAGAAGCGGCACTGCCTGACGCTGCATGTTTGAACCCATGAGCGCACGGTTGGCGTCGTCATTTTCAAGGAACGGAATCATTGCTGTAGCAACGGATACTACCTGCTTAGGCGATACATCCATGTAGTCGATGAGTTCTTTCTGTACAAGTGCTATTTCACCGCCTGCACCACGAGAAGCAACCTTGGCATTTATAAAATGACCTTCGCTGTCAAGAGGCTCGTTTGCCTGAGCGATTATAAGCATTTCTTCTTCATCAGCCGTAAGGTATTCAACATTTTCAAGCACTCTGCCTGTTTCCTTATCAACTTTTCTGTAAGGTGTTTCAATGAAGCCATATTCATTGATCTTACCATATGTCGTCAGCGAACCTATAAGTCCGATATTCGGACCTTCAGGCGTTTCGATAGGACACATACGACCATAGTGCGAATAATGTACATCTCGAACCTCGAATCCGGCTCTTTCTCTCGAAAGTCCGCCTGGACCGAGTGCCGAAAGTCTTCTCTTGTGAGTAAGCTCGGCAAGTGGATTTGTCTGATCCATGAACTGTGACAGCTGCGAGCTTCCAAAGAATTCTTTGATAGCAGCAGTTACCGGTCTGATATTCATAAGCGCCTGCGGAGTTGTAACATCAATATCCTGTATCGTCATTCTTTCCTTTACAACTCTTTCCATTCTCGCAAGACCAATTCTGAACTGGTTCTGAAGGAGCTCCCCGACTGTTCTGAGTCGTCTGTTTCCAAGATGGTCGATGTCGTCCACGCTTCCTATACCGTAATTGAGGTTGAGTATATACGACACTGACGCAATGATATCATCTATAATAATATGCTTAGGTGAAAGCTCATTTTTCCTTGCTTTAACAGCTTCTCTGATCTGAGCCTCACCATCGTTTTCATCCAATATTTCTTTAAGCACAGGATAATAAACCTTGCTCGGAATCTTAATATCGCTGATATCAAAATCAACATACTCACTGATTTCAACAAAGTTGTTACCTATGATCTTCGTAATTTTTGTTTCATCCGTTCTGCCATAAGCCATTATGTGCTTAACACCGGCATTTTCAATGGCATATGCGGATTTTCTTGTTATCTTTTCACCCTCCTGTACGAGTATTTCACCCGTATTAGGATCAAAAACATCTTCTGCGGCAACAACGCCGATAATTCTGTTTGAAAGCCCAAGCTTCTTGTTGTACTTATAACGACCCACCTTTGCAAGATCGTATCTCTTAGGGTCC
>CAYRZK010000245.1:0-2010 GCA_964428785.1 uncultured Oscillospiraceae bacterium
CGGAGGGACATGGAGCGCAATAACGGAAAATGTTCCTGTAGCCAGGCAAAGGACGGTATTTCCGGGATGCCGGTTTGCAGTAGGAGATATTGAAGTAATGCCTTTCAGGCTTTCGCACGATGCTGCAGAGCCTGTCGGCTATACATTTTCGTCCGGCGGAGATAAAATAGGTATTGTAACCGATACCGGCATAGTAACGGATGAAATACATAATGAAATCAAGGATTCGGATATACTGGTTCTTGAAGCCAATCATGATGTTCACACATTGCAGTTCTGCAATTATCCGTATTCTGTGAAAAGAAGAATTATCGGCGAATTCGGGCATTTGTCGAATGAAGCTGCGGCGGAAGCGCTTTGCAGAATATGCCGGGACAGAGAGCGTGATGGTGAAGGGCTGGCGAAATTTGTACAGGTAATACTTGCGCATCTTTCCAAAGAAAATAATTTTCCTGAAATGGCATATCAAACGGTAAGAAATGTTTTGGAGGAAAACGGTATTTATATAGGAGATGGCGTTTCGATAGATATAATCGAGCGTGATGTCATAAGCCCGATTTTTGTAACGAGCCATCGCAAGCTTTGATAAGATGCCAAGCACGAATACGCAAAAAGGAGAATATAAATGCTGAATATTACTGTTCTTTGTGTGGGAAAACTCAAAGAAAAATACTGGACTGACGCATGTGCGGAATATTCCAAGAGGCTCGGAGCCTACTGCGTGATAAAGACGGACGAGGTAAAAGAAGCCCGTCTTGCAGACAATGCCGGAGCAGCAGAGGAACAGGCTGTTATAGTGGCGGAGGGTCGTGAAATACTTAAAAAAATCAAGAGGGACGATTATGTGATCACACTTGAGATAAAAGGGAAAGAGCTCGATTCGGAGCAGCTGGCATCGAAGCTGGATTTGCTTGCGACGGATGGGAAGAGCAGCATAGTTTTTGTAATAGGCGGCTCACTCGGACTTTCGGCGGAAGTATCGGCTCGTTCGGATTTTAAGCTCTCATTTTCCAAGATGACATTTCCGCATCAGATGATGAGAGTGATATTGCTTGAACAGGTATACAGAGCGTTTAAAATAAACAGAAACGAGAAATACCATAAATAATATGTATAACGGTATAATATACATGCTGTATGGAGAAAAATATGAGTCTTGATTGTTGACTTGATTGCTGAACGGAGAAAACACAATGAATAAGAAATTTGCAATTTTTGATATGGACGGTACACTTGTTGATTCGATGGGATATTGGCACAATTTAGGCAGAGAATACCTCGAAGCAAACGGCGTGACGGATGGTATAGAAGAGGTTATGGACAAGATATATACCATGACGATGGCGGAGTCATGCGCATTGTTTAAAGAATTGTTCGGGATAGAAGCGAGCCCCGATGAGATGAGCAAGGCACTGGATGATATTATGGAACAGCATTACCGCAGCGATGTGCCGCTTAAGAGTGAAATATCGGCATATCTTGAGAAGCTCGAAAACGAGGGTGTAAGAATGTGTGTTGCATCTGCGACGCCGCTTCCGCTCATAGAGCAGTGCCTAAAAAGGCTCAAGATTGATAAGTATTTTGAATTTATGCTGTCATGTGAGACTATAGGCATAGGGAAAACAAAGCCTGATATATATTTGATTGCGGCTGAAAAGCTCGGAGCATCGCCGGAAGAGACGGCAGTGTTCGAGGATGCGATTTATGCGGTAAAAACTGCAAAAAATGCAGGCTTTTATACGATTGGTATTAAGGATGAGTCCAATATATTGGCATGGGATGATATTGCGGCACTGGCGGATGAGCTTGTAATGGATTGGGCAGACATGCTGTAATATGCTTTTGCCGAAATAAGGCTCAAAATAAAGGGCTTTAACGCAAAAAAGCGCTTGTGCTCAGCTGTTTTGTGTGATAAAATAAAAAGGCTGTAAATGGGCATACTAAAACTCAGGCGGCAAAATATGCAAAGGCTTAGGCGCTGAGCAGGAAAGGAAGTAATTAGCATGAAGG
>CAYRZK010000246.1:0-2007 GCA_964428785.1 uncultured Oscillospiraceae bacterium
CCTTAATATTATGTAATATCATCAATAACCGCTTTGAGTACCTTGGCAAAATATTTTGCGGTCGTTCGTGTTTCTTTGATATTATTCTCATTATTGCCCACTTCAAGCAGCAGACAGTAATCCGAAACATACTGGTTGTATTTATATTCCTTTTTTATAAGTCTGTTCGTAAATCCCGGATACATTTCCTCCGCTTTGGTCAATACGGTATTCGCAAATATATTGAGACTGTTTGCATTTTCGTTTCCCTGCCCCACAACAAGCGAAAAGGTCGCTGCCGTCTCACCTTCGATTTCAACAGTCTTTCCGACATTTCCCGTATATGCCGCCGCATCTCTGTGCAGGTCTATAACAAACACTGCCGACGGATTTTCTGCAATAAGCCTTTTTACAGTCTCAAGCGAGCGAGTATACGACTGATTATATGACTCCGCATCGTGAAGCGTTTTATCATGTATCACACCTATCCCAAGCTTTTCAAGCTCTTCGGCAAGCACATTTCCTACTTCTCTTACAGACCCGGATTCATTTGTTGTTCTGAAATTTCCGTCCGATACCGGCTGATATGCCTCTGTCGCATGCGTATGATATATAATAACAAGCGGTTTGTTTTTGGACGCATTTACAGTCGCCGGATACGGAGCGTCCGCATTTTGAGTATCTATAATATTGAGCTGTTTGTTCTCATCAACTGCCGATACATTGCCTTTTTCGTCATCACTCACACTATCCCCGATTGCTTCGCTACCTATTTTATCTTCGATATTGTTTCCGGATGCCAAAGCCTCGTTCTTTTCACGGCGTGCTCCTCTTGAGGCTGCCGGATATACTGCCTGTACACATAAAACACCAAGCTCACTTTCGCTCATTTTGGCATTACCATCCCCAATCACAATTCCTGTCGAAAGCACTATACTTATTATATAAACCGAAAGCCATACCGCCGCTGTTTTTCTTATATTCATTTGTCTCCCTCCCGTACTCTTACGAGTATATGCCGGGATGCAGCGTTATATTTATACCATTTGCAATAATCTCGGAAAATTCTTTTATTACAGCATCTATATCCGTCGATGTTACAACAAGCTCCTGCGGATTATTTTTCAGATAATCATCTATCTCTTTATCATTCATATTCGTCCCGTACAAGGCATCTATTATAAGCGTTTCGGCATCTATTACTGTCGGAACACCTATTGCTATCACAGTGCAGCCGAGCGTTTCCCGGTTCAATTCTTTTCGGACATTTCCCATGCCGCTTCCCGGACTTATTCCGATATCGTTCATCTGCAATGTTGTATTTACTCTTTTAATATTTCTTGCGGCAAGCGAATCAATGATTATTACAGCATCCGGCTTCACAATATCTGCTGCCTTTTTAATAATATCAGCCGTTTCAATCCCTGTAGCGCCTGTTACTCCCGGAATAAAACAGCTTACCGAGCTTACTTGTGATTCGTAAGCTGTGCCGTATATATCTGTCAAATGGCGTGTGGCCTTTACCTTTGCAGCTGCCTGCGGTCCGAGTGCATCAGGAGTAACATCATCATTGCCAAGCCCTACAACAAGTGCCGAAAATCCGGATGTTACATTAACAAGCTTTGAAAGCTCTCTCGCCAAAGCACAAGCAGCTCTTGCTTTGATGCCATCCTGCTCCTCTGCAATACCATCTATTTCAAGAGTAATATAATTTCCTTTTTGCTTTGAAAACAATTTTTCTCCGTCTTCATTTACAATCTTAATCCTTGTGACCTTAATATCATCATATATGTCTTTATCAATTTCTATTCCTTTTGGAGTATTTAGCTCCCGATATACCGCTTCGTTTTCGGCTGCTGCCTCCAATTCCTCCATACATTCTATCGCTAAGTCCGTTCTATATCTCATAAATCCTCCGAAACCGCTTAATTTAGCTATATTTTCAATTTTGCCCTTGCCTTTTGGCTTTTATTCATTTATAATTACATATGCGAAATTTGCTAACAAAAATTTTAGTAAGAAAAGTGG
>CAYRZK010000247.1:0-2003 GCA_964428785.1 uncultured Oscillospiraceae bacterium
TCCGGATCTTTAAAATCGGCATTTACCACAAGATTTTCCAGCCCGTTTTCTTTTTCTATATCCATGCCCGCAATAGCGATTTCATATCCACTCGTAGGCTTCTCGCCACGAGTTACGACAACATATATTTTGTCGTCAACCACACATGCCAGCGCACGCTCAAGTCCTCTGTATTCCGGAATAACCTCCGATGAAATAGCCTGCGGTATCTCCGCATCGGTAAGCACTCTGAATTCCACAGCCCCATCACCTTTTCCAAAGCTCATTATCAATATAACAATTAAAACCACCAGCACCGAAGCTGCAATAATCATATATTTGCTTTTACAGCTGTTTTTTATCTTATTCTTTAAAGTTCCCACTGCTAAAAAACTCCCTTCGTCCGATTTACTAAAGTCTATTCACGAAGGGAGTAATATATTCATAATATTTTAATCACAAACAGTCAAGCATTAAAGACTTTTCGCCGCCTTTACGATATCTGCCGCAGTCATTCCATACTTAGCTTTAAGCTCGTCAGGCTTTCCGGATTCTCCAAATGTATCCTGCTGTCCTACCATAACGACCTTTACCGGGCACTCGGCAGTCACCACTTCGGCTACAGCAGAGCCGAGACCTCCGATCACCGAATGTTCCTCTGCCGTAACAATTTTTCCGGTTTCTTTTGCTGCCTTTACAATTATATCCTTATCGATAGGCTTGATGGTATGCATGTCGATAACTCTTACCGAAATCCCGTCTTTTTCAAGCTCTTCCGCAGCAATCAACGCTTCATTTACCATAATTCCTGTAGCAATGACAGTAAGATCTTTTCCGTCCTTAATGCAGTTACCTTTACCGAGCACGATATCGTCTGCTTCATCATAGCAAATAGGCACTGCCGCTCTTCCGAGTCTCACATAAGCCGGTCCTTGCATATCGATCACCTGTTTAAGCAGCTTCTTTGCAGAAACACCGTCACTCGGATTTACGACTGTCATTCCGGGTATCGTACGCATAAGCGCTATATCCTCAAAGGTCTGATGTGACGCTCCGTCTTCGCCTACCGTAATACCTGCATGTGTTGCGCACACCTTAACATTGGCATGTGTATATCCTATGGAATTTCTTATAATTTCAAATGATCTGCCTGCCGCAAACATTGCAAATGTCGAAGCACACACTACCTTACCGGAGAGTGCTATTCCTGTAGCGGCAGCATACATATTCTGTTCGGCTATTCCCATATTAAAGAAACGCTCCGGATATGCTTTACTGAAATCGTTTGTCATAGTTGATTTTGACAGGTCTGCATCCATTACCACAAGATTTTTGTTTTCTGCGCCAATCTCAACGAGCGCCTTACCGTAAGCCTGTCTTGTTGCCATCTTTTCCTCCATTAGAATTCACCTCCGAGTTCTTTAATCGCCGCTTCTGTTTCTTCCGCATTTGGAGCCTTACCATGCCAGCCGGCATTGCCCTCCATAAACGATACTCCCTTGCCTTTTACGGTCTTTGCAACGATTACAGTCGGTTTGCCTTTACATTCACGAGCCTTGTCGAACGCTTGAGCGATTTCTTCAAAACAATGCCCGTCTATTTCAAGTACATTCCAGCCAAAAGCCGCAAATTTTTCTGCTACAGGCGCAACATTCATAACATCTTTCGTATTTCCGTCGATCTGAAGTCCATTTAAATCCACTATTGCAACAAGATTATCGAGCTTATAATGGGCTGCCGACATTGCAGCTTCCCATACAATACCTTCTTCAAGCTCACCGTCACCGAGAAGCACATAAATTCTTCCCGGATCATTATCAAGCTTGTTCGCCATTGCCATACCGCCGGCAACAGAAAAGCCCTGACCGAGTGAACCTGTTGACATTTCGATACCCGGTACCTTATTAAGTGCCGGATGTCCTTGGAATTTGCTGCCGAGTTTTCTCAGCGTAAGTACATCTTCTTTCGGAAAATATCCACGAAGTGCAAGTGCCGCATACTGTACAGGACCTGCATGTCCCTTT
>CAYRZK010000248.1:0-1996 GCA_964428785.1 uncultured Oscillospiraceae bacterium
ATTTTCCGTCTTCTTGTCGTACATACGCTTTTTCGATATAAATACTATCTGAACTTGGGAAATTCCAAGCTTCTCAGCTATTTGAGCCTGCGTCATATCCTTAAAATACCTTAACACTATTATTTGCCTCTCTCTGTCCTCAAGCCGCATGATTTCATCTTTGAGAAAAATAAGATTAACTTTTTTCTCCTCATTTTCACTCGTGCGATAATTATCATACCCCGTATGTAGTGCATGTGCTTCTTTATCGTCCAAGCTCTCTATCCCGGCAAGCGCATCCTTAGCCACCATAATTTCAAGAAGCTCATCCACGCTCATCTCCATAAGCTCCGCAAGCTTTGAAATCTTGGGATATTCTCCCGTTTTTCTCAAATATTCATCTTGAAGCTGTATCATCCGCCTAATATCCTGCTTGACCTGTCTGCTCACCTTGATGCGCCCGTCATCTCTTATATATCTCTTAATCTCTCCAAGTATCATCGGCACGGCATATGTCGAAAACATCACGCCGTACGACACATCAAACCTCTCGACGGATTTTAAAAGCCCGATATAGCCTATTTGCAGCAGATCATCAAGCTCATAGCCACGCTGCACGAAACGGAGTGCTATACTTTTAACAAGCCCCGTATTCTGTACAACAAGCCTTTCCTTAGCCTCTTTATCTCCGTTCTTTGCAAGTTTAATCAGCTCATATGTATCCTCCTTGGGCAGCGGTACATATTTAGATGTCATATCCCATATCGAGAGCTCTTATAAGTGTTACTCTCGTCCCCTCTCCTTTTTTTGATTCGACGAGTACTCTGTCCATAAAGCTTTCCATGACAGTAAAGCCCATCCCCGAACGCTCTTCGATATTGCCCGTCGTAAACAGCGGTCTTCGTGCCTCCTCTATATTCTCTATGCCCACTCCCGCATCCTCTACGATTATCTTCACTATTCCGTTCTCGTTATACGAACATTCCACCGTTATTGATTTTTCAATATCGCCGCCGGCATAGCCGTGTATTATCGCATTGCTCACAGCCTCCGATACCGCTGTTTTAATCTCCGTAAGCTCTTCCACCGTAGGATCTGTCTGCGCAAAAAACGCTGCCGCAAACGCTCTTGCAAACGCTTCGTTCTGTGAAAGCGCCGCAAGCTCCACCCTTGCTCTGTTCTTAATCATTTGTCTTTTCTCCTCTCACAGCTTTTATATACTTAATGCTGCTTTTAACATTCTCACATTCCTTTACTATTGTAAATATTCCCGACATAAAAAGAATATTTCTCATATATTCGGAGCAGCCGCATATTGCTATATTTCCGTTCATTTTCTTGACCATATTGTATCTGCCCATCACAACGGCTATACCGGAGCTGTCCACAAACGAGACCTTTGAAAAATCAAGTATTATGTCCCTCACTCCGGCTGCGGCATATTGCTCGTCTATTTCGCTTCTTATCGTTTTGGTACTGTGATGGTCTATATCGCCGTCAAAGCCGACTATGAGTATCTCATCGACAATCTTAAAATCCGTATACATACAAAAACCCCCTTTTCCACTAAATTATACTGCTTGTACACGCAATATGTCTTTAGGAGAAAAAGGGGTAATATTTCTAATTTTGTCGAATAATATTCTATTTTGGATAGATATTCACTACTTCTGCCGATTCGACCGCTTTTTCGACAAGCGCAGCCACATCCAGCTTTGCTTCCGATTCAAGAACCTTTTCAAGCTTAGGTCTTGTAACAGGATGCTTAGGTAGGAATACCGTGCAGCAATCCTCATACGGCTGTATTGAGGTTTCAAATGTTCCAATCTCCTGCGCCTTGTCCATGATATCCACCTTGTCCATTGCGATAAGCGGACGCATAACGGGCATCGTTACCGAGGCATTCGTTACAACAAGCGCATCGGCTGTCTGGCTTGCCACCTGTCCGAGGTTTTCGCCCGTGATAAGCATTGTGCATCCGCACTTCTCTGCTATCTTTTCAGCTATACGCATCATA
>CAYRZK010000249.1:0-1982 GCA_964428785.1 uncultured Oscillospiraceae bacterium
GTCTTTTTTCGACCTGTTTGGAACACTTTTCAACACTATAATTCTTAAATAACCTTTCGACTTGTCAAGTGCTTCATTGCTCTGTGAACATTACCCAAGAAATAACGGAGATTATGAGCAAGCTCCCATATCGGAGTTCACTTTTTGCAGCATCAGCATACAACTTCAATCCATCAAAATATGAGCAACATACTATTTTAAAGCTCAAAACAAGCATCATCACCAATCTTCTGCAAATGCTGCTCCGATTTTCACAAAGCATATGAAAAATCAAAATATGTATCGTATCTGCAATGTCTTAAGATATTGCTAAACTTTTTATCTTATGAGAAATACAAATTCGTTGTTAAATATTCAGGATCGCATGTTACATCAATTCCAAGTGCACGAAGCGTCGCTTCATCTCTGTCAGAAAGTATCGCAGTGCAGTGTGCCTTGCAGCCTTTGAGCATCGGAAGCTTTGACATCGCATATTGCGCCGACGGATTTGTTACTGCCGAAATTGTCAGTGCCGAAAGCACATCCTCCGCAGTCAGCGATGTTCTTTCCTGCTCCAAAATGTCAACCTTCAGGCTTTGCAAGCTTGAGAAAACATCAGGCTGTATCAAATGTATCTGATCAGCCATTCCTGACAACACCTTAACAGCATTAAGAATTGCTGCCGCAGCCGCTACCATACGACGTGAGCTGCGCCCCGTAATTATGCGTCCATCCGGAAGCTCAAGCGCCAAAACAACAACATTAACATATCTGTCACCCTCTGTTTCACGCTTTTTCTCCGCATACTCACGAGCCGGGAGAACAACAGCCCTGTCATCAACCTTGAGCTCCTGCTCATCCATAAGAAGTTTAGCTCGTTCCAGCGAAGCCTCATCAATCTTTCCTTTTTTATAATCGACCTCCGCAATCATATAACGGCGAATTATTTCTTGGCGTGCCGCCTCACGGCATACTTCATCATCGATAATGCCAAACCCTGCACGGTTTACTCCCATATCAGTCGGTGACTTATATTCAGATTCTTCACCTGTGATTTTTTCAATAATCCTTTTTACCACAGGAAACACCTCAAGGTCTCGATTATAATTTACCGCTCTCTCACCATAAGCATCAAGATGGAATGAATCTATCATATTAACATCCTTCAAATCCGCCGTTGCTGCTTCATATGCAACATTTACCGGATGCTTGAGCGGCAGATTCCAGATTGGAAATGTTTCAAACTTAGCATATCTTACTTTTCTTCCAAGCTTAAACTCATGATAAAGCTGAGAAAGACATGTAGCCAGCTTGCCCGAACCTCCGCCCGGTCCTGTTACAACAACAAGCGGTCTTGTAACCTCTATATACGGATTTGCTCCATATCCCTCTTCGCTTACGATTGTTTCAACATCAGTCGGATAACCTTTTGTGCAATAATGCTTATATGTTTTAATACCACGGCGTTCAAGCTTATTTATAAACATCCTTACCGCAGGCGCATCCTCATATCTCGTGACAACGACCGAATTTATTGTAAGGTCGTACTTCCTAAACATATCTATAAGTCTTAAAACTTCAAGATCATAAGTAATTCCAAAATCCTGACGTGTTTTGCTCGAAACAATATCTCCGGCATAAATGCAAATAATTACTTCGGCCTGATCTTTCATTTTTTGCAAAAGCTTAATCTTAGCATTTTCATCAAATCCCGGAAGCACACGAGCAGCATGCTTGTCCTGCACAAGCTTACCGCCAAACTCCAGATACAGCCTCTCACTATTACCGTGATTTATTCTTTCAAGTATGTATCTGCTTTGCTCTTCAATATATTTCTCCGCACTAAATCCTATCGTCTTCATTTGAAATCACCTCACTCTACTTTTTAAAAACAACCTGTTTATTATACCATCAAAAGCCCACTTAAACAACATATCTTTTTCAAGAGCACATATAAAAGCGAATTTACTGAAGTGAAAAGCGAATTTTGTATCATTAATGAA
>CAYRZK010000250.1:0-1962 GCA_964428785.1 uncultured Oscillospiraceae bacterium
ACCATATACCATCCACGCCGAAAAGCTTAGGAAGCATCACCACTGCAATCACCTGAAAAACAAGCGTGCGCAGGAACGAAATCAACGCCGAAATCACACCGTTGTTGAGTGCAGTGAAGAATGACGAGCCAAATGCCGCAAATCCCATAAAAATATAAGCGAACGCATATGTTCTGAAAGCATGTACCGTAAATTCGAGAAGCTCCTTATCGTAGCTCACAAAAATCGCCGAAAGCGGCGGTGCAAAAATCTGCGACAATACAACGATGCCGCACGCCGTTACACCTATAAGCTTAAGGCTCCTCTTAAATACATTCTGAAGCTCTGTATGCGTCTTAGCTCCGTAATTAAATGAAACTACAGGCCCGACGCCTATCGCATATCCAAAGAATACGCCGGAAAATACATAGCTTGCATACATGAGCACTCCATAAGCTGCAACGCCGTCCTCTCCTGCATAAGCAAGCAGCTGAACATTGTAAAGCATACCGACAAGCGAGCTTGAAATGCTCCCGACCATCTCGGACGCTCCGTTTGTCATGGCTTTTACAACACCCGATGTATCCCACTTGGTTTTTCCCAGCCTTATCATACTCGTGTTTTTCTTACTTATAAAATATAATATCGGCCCGAAGCCGCCGACTACCTCGCCGAGATTTGTCGCTACGGCAGCGCCCACAAGTCCCCAATCAAAAATACCTATGAAGAGCCAGTCGAGTACTACATTCGTAAGCCCGGCTCCGAGCGTGAAATAAAATCCGAGCGTCGGCCGCTCTGCCACAATCGTAAAGCATTGGAAAAACCACTGCAATATATAAGGCGGCAGACCTATAATTACTACTTTTCCGTAAAGAACGCAATTATCAAGCATTTCGCCCTCAGCACCGAGAAGCGATGCGACCTGCGGCATGAATATAAAACCTGCTATAGTAAAAATCGTCCCCATAACGACAGACAATATTGTAAAAAGAGAGAACAGACTGTTCGCAGTCTCATATTCACCCTCTCCAAGATATTTGGCAACAAGTGCGCTGCCTCCCGTCCCAAACATGTAGCCTATCGTTCCCATAATCATTATAAAAGGCATTATGAAATTTACAGACGCAAATGCTGTTTTTCCTGCATAGTTTGAAACAAAGAAGCCGTCCACAACATAGTAAAGCGACGAAAAAATCTGCATCGCTATCGTCGGTATCGTAAATCTTATAAGCCTTGAATATGTAAAATGAT
This sequence comes from uncultured Oscillospiraceae bacterium, assembly GCA_964428785.1. Lineage (GTDB taxonomy): Bacteria > Bacillota > Clostridia > Peptostreptococcales > Anaerovoracaceae > QAKD01. The sequence continues at coordinate 1,231 of CAYRZK010000250.1, forward strand.
CCGAAAGCTGAATCGCACTCATATTTCCTCCCGCTGTTCAAAATATCATTACTATTTTAATCATCAGCACTCTGCTCAGGTGCACTTCTGTAAATATGTATAGTCCCGTTATCATTTAAATGCTTAAGCAGCGATAATGTAATCGGAAAACCAAAAAGACCTATTACGCCAAAAAGACTTACACCGGCAAACATGCTTGCCAGCGTGAGTATCGGATGCAGGCTGAGATTTGCCCCAACAATCTTAGGTTCGAGAATATTCCTTATAATCGTAATAATCAGATATACGCACAAAAGCCCTAACGCTCTTCCGAACCTTTCCTGTATAAGCGATACGATTACCCATGGAAGCATTATGCCGCCCGTTCCGAGCACCGGCAGAATATCAAATATCGCTATTCCCACCGCAGTAAGCAATGCATTATTGATACCGACAAGTGTAAGCCCTACCGAAAGCTCCAGGCATGTGATCGTCATTATGATAATGTACGAGCCTATAACCTTGAGAAGAGTATGTGTGATGTAATACTCCACCTGAAGCACTATGTTTCTTGCTCTCTGCCCGAACTGATTTAAAAAGAAGCCATAGACCTTGTTATAATCTATCGTCAGGAAAAATGTCGAAATTATCATAACTATCAAGTTTATAATCACCGACGGCACCTTAACTGTAAGGCTTGTCAAAATCGCAACCAGCTTAATCGAAACGCTCGAAACCATCGCACCTATAGAC
>CAYRZK010000251.1:0-1957 GCA_964428785.1 uncultured Oscillospiraceae bacterium
ATTTTATCCAGTTCATTCACCGGAATATTTTCTTCAATATTGTTGATAATGATAAAATCATTACCAGTCCCGTTCATTTTGCAAAAATTCATTAAACTGCTGCCATCTCAGATCTTCTGCCGACACATGACTGCCTACCTGTTTGCCCATAAATTCGATACATCTATGCGTAAGCACTTTCATTGCGTCAATATAATAATCCGATAACCCCTCTTCCTCACAGATTACGGAGAGCTCGGTACATGCAAGAAGCACCTGCGTACATCCGGCATTTTTCATAGCCGACTCAATCTTAAGCCATGTCGACATATCTGCCGGCAGCCCTTTTTTGATACGATCATAGATCTCATACATCACGAGTTTTTGCGTCTCTTCATCGGGAATATACCAGTCAGCTCCCGATTTTTCCAGTGCTTTCTGATAAAGCCCCATTTTAATCGTGCCGTCGGTTGCCAAAATTCCTATCTGTTCATATGGAAACCCCGTCTCAAACAGATCTGCCTGCGAGAGAGACGCCAGCATCCGTTCTCTTGCTGCCTTTGCCGCCTCTGCCGCACTCTCCTCTACCATATTTATGATAGGAATACTTATTTCATGACTAAGCTTTTCAATAAAATAGTGTGATGTATTACACGGTATTGCAATTGCTTTACAGCCGTATTGCTCCAAAAATTTCATATCCTTAAGCAATCTTTCATGGATTTCTTCTTCCTCACCCGAAAGAATCGCTGCCGTTCTGTCAGGCATAGTAGCATGACCGAGGATTAAAACATTTATATGCTCCTGGTCACATGCCGCCTGTGTATTGTCTACAATCATTTTATAGAAGAGCTGAGTCGCCTGCGGGCCCATGCCTCCCATAATGCCAAGTACATTTTCCATACTACCTCCGAATTTTCTGCGTCCGCCGTTCATCTCGTCATTCGCCAAGCCATTGAAAAAAAGCACCGTTTAAGCGGTGCTTATGCTTTTAATCAGCCCGGCGGCCACTGCATCTTTCTTTTTCCGAGAAGATGGAAGTGAAGATGCTTTACAGTCTGCATTCCGTCCTCGCCACAGTTGTTTACCACTCTGTATCCGTTTTCGAGTCCGAGAAGCTCTGCGATTTCCTTGACCTTTATCATGATATATCCGAGGAGTTCCGCATCGTCATCTGTCACATCATCAAGTGACGCTATGTGCTTCTTTGGAATGATGAGCACATGCACGGGTGCCTGCGGCTCTAAATCATGAAAACAAATAATACGATCGTCTTCATATGCAATATTTGAAGGGATTTCTTTATTTGCTATCATGCAAAATATACAATCTGCCATACCTATTCTCCTTTCATTCCGTCTTTATACTGCGACAACAGCTTAATGTCACAAAATTCATTCAGCCTGTATTTTCCGTCGTCATCGCCCTTTACATAAACTCTTATATAGTTATCAGTATAACCTATAAATTCACCTGCCGCAACATCGAATTCTTCAAACAACACACGCCTTATTTCACCCTCGCTGTCCTTGAAAAATCTCGCCTGGCTTTCATCTCCGGCAGCTATCAGTGCGAGCGTTCTTTTCTTTTTAAGCTCCGGCGGCAGATGACCTTTCATATCTGCAGCCTTTGTCCCCGGTCGCTTTGAATAATTAAAAGCATGCACCTTGCAATATGTAACACGGTTTATCATATCTATGCTGTCTCTGAAATCTTCTTCCGTTTCACCCGGAAAGCCTGCTATAATATCTGTACTTATGCCATAATGAGGATCAAATTCTTTAAGAACATTTACTATATCAAGATATTCCTGCCTTGTATAATGCCTGTTCATCAGCTTTATTATTCTGTCGCTTCCGCTCTGGAGCGCAAGATGAATATGCGGACAAAGCTTCTTATATTTAAACAGCCTTTGAACATATTCCGCATTTATTACAGTCGGCTCAAGCGACGAAAGGCGTATCCTGAAGTCACCGTC
>CAYRZK010000252.1:0-1908 GCA_964428785.1 uncultured Oscillospiraceae bacterium
ATACATACCCATCTATCCCCTTTTTATTATGCCGGAAAGCTTTTTATGCCATTCGTGTTTTTTTGATTTTCGGTGGATTGACATTAATTTCAATCTGTGATATTCATTGCTTAATGCTGATGGCTCGCCGTGCATGGTCTTTTTCAGATCTCCGGTTGAACGAACCATCAGCATTTTTTTATCTAATATATCATCGATTATATCAATGTAGGAAATATCGTTTGAGATATTCAAGAAATAACAAGAAGATTGAGTACGGGCGCAAGGTATTTTCCGCACTCAATCCGTGGTTGAAGCTATGTTACTTATAATAGTTTAATAGGGCTTCCAATCTTTCCCTCACCTCATCTACCGTGTTACATTCGTCTACAATCATTAATATTTTTCTTGTCTGGTTTTCCTCAGCTAACTCTCTTATTATTTCCGCTGCATTCATTTCTTCGTTCATTTCTTATCCTTTCCGGCTAATGTCGTGCCTGCAATTATTATCGTTTAGGATGTTCCACTAATGAATATAAATTTTCTGCGCTATAGATAAAATATTATACTTGCTTATTATAGTATACCATTTCAAGGCTTTATCTGCATAGATATTATAGCAGTACTGTATTCATCTTATATTATTAGTTAAAAGCTTACGAGTCCTTTTTCGTAAAGCGACTGAAGCGCTTTTATTACGCCGAATTTGGAATGCTCATATGTAAGCCCACCCTGAAAATATACAGAATAAGGCTCTCTTATAGGTGCATCTGCCGATAGCTCTATTGACGAGCCTTGAACAAAGGCACCGGCAGCCATAACAACAGGATCTTCATATCCCGGCATCGCCCATGGTTCGGGAACAACATGCGAGTCTATAGGTGCGGCAGCCTGTATACCTTGACAAAACGCTACAACGGCTTCCGGAGAACCGAGCTTAACCGTCTGAATAATGTCTGAGCGCTTATCCTCAGGCTCAGGACATACTTCAAAGCCAAGATTTCTGAACACCTGACCGCACAGCATAGCTCCTTTGAGAGCTCCGTTAACAACATGCGGTGCCATAAAGAGACCTTGGAACATGGTACGGCTCTGACCGAACGTAAGACCACATTCTCCGCCTATACCCGGAGAAGTCATGCGATAGCTGATATTTTCGATTAAATCTTTTCTGCCTGTTATATATCCGCCTGTCAAAGCAAGTCCGCCTCCGGGATTTTTAATAAGCGATCCGGCGATAACATCTACACCGACATCCGTAGGCTCTTTTGTTTCAAGAAATTCTCCGTAACAGTTATCAGCCATTACGATAATGTTCGGGTTGATGCCTTTAACGAATGAAACTATTTCTTCGATTTCATTTATCGTGAGTGCCTTTCTCCAAGCATATCCTGTAGCACGCTGTAGCGCTACCATTCTTGTTTTTTCACATATGGCAGCCTTGAGTGCCGCAAAATCAATCTTTCCTTCAGGTGTCAGATCCACCTGCTTGTAAGTAATCCCGAATTCTTTCATCGAGCCTTTGCCTGTGCCTCTTATTCCGATAGCCTCTTCAAGAGTATCATAAGGCTTGCCAGTGCAATAAATAAGCTCGTCTCCGGGGCGTAAAACCCCGCTTAATGCCAATGTAAGCGCATGTGTTCCATTTACTATTATAGGTCGTACAAGAGATGCCTCTGTATGGAACACATCCGAGTATACCTTTTCAAGCCCCTCTCTGCCGGGATCATCATAACCGTAGCCTGTATTCCATCTGAAATGCATATCCGATATTCTGTTTTTTTGGAATGCCGACAATACCTTGTATTGATTGAACGCTGTTATATCGTCAAGATCCGAAAAAAGCGCCGATATCTCTGCTTCAGCTTTAAATACAGCATCAAGCACATCATTAGAGATATTAAAATTGTTTTTTAATAAGTCATATGT
>CAYRZK010000253.1:0-1894 GCA_964428785.1 uncultured Oscillospiraceae bacterium
GGGCTAAGAGACTCGACAAGCAGTGCAAGAACGGAAGAGTGATGAAGGTGGGAGGTAAAATCCCGGCAAACGCTCAGACAGCGGAGTAAATCGCAGAGCAGACAGTGTTAAATGACAATCTGTAAAAATATATAAGAATGCGTGCAGAAAGAGGGAAAGCTTAGGAATTCTCTCTTTTTGCTTTCAAGGAACATAAGCTGCACTGTGTGCAGGAAGTTGTGGATGCTCAGCAGCCATGAATAGTATATGCAGCGGCATATATAGGGAAGCGAAAAGTAAAAATTGAGCTTCTGAAAAGGATATTTATGTGGTGTATATTGTCTTTACAAAATGTATAATTATGCACGAAATGTATACGGTATGAGGAAAGAAACAAAATATAAAAGGCTTGTATATACGATAGTCCATTATATAAATGACATATAAAAGTATGAAGCTGCTTGGCATATACAAGAAGGGAAAAAACGGTGCAAAACATAAATGATATAAAGAATGGAAAAAAGGTTAAAGCAGTACTAACTTTTTGTTGAAAGTGGCGAACTAAAAGTTAGGACTGAGCTCGATAAATCGTATTGACGGAATTTTCAGAATAATATAAAATTTTAATCATAAAGCAATATTATTCTATTTTGAAAGAAGGTGCAATTATGATTAAAGGTAACAGTCCATTCTTAAAGTTTATGCGACTATTCACGCTGGGCTATGTAGGCGGCACTATTTACTGCCTCATGTACATAAGATATGTATTTTATGACCAGATGATGGAGCTTATGGGATGTACAAACGCTCAGCTCGGTTTTCTGACGACTGTATCATCGACAACAAGCTTATGCCTATTCCTTGTAGGCCCGTATCTTGCGGATAAGCTTGATGCAAAGAAGGTAATTACATTCGCAATCGGAGCGATTACGGTTCTTACTTTTGCGTTCTCTGTTGTATGCGTAAGCTACAAGATGTCGCTTGTTATCTGGTTCTTACAGCCGATATGTATGATGCCTTACTGGGCTTGTCTCATTAAGTATATCAACAACCTCGGCGGAGAAGACGGAGCAGGAAACGCTTTCGGTACATATTATATGATAAATGGTCTTTCCGGAGCACTCGGAAACGCTATACCGCTTGCAGTATCCACACAGTTCGGCTTCAGAGGAGCAATGGTTGCACTCGGAATCATGACTGCAATCGCAACACTTTTTGCAGCTCTCTTTCTTGAAAACGAAAAGTCACTTGCGGAAAGAGGTATTTATCTCAAGGGTGATGAGCCTATCAGAATTAAATATATGCTCGATGCTATAAAGTGGCCGGGCTTCTGGATCCTCGGACTCGGATATTTATTCACTTATACATTATATTCAAATGTATCATATTTCAATCCATACCTTATTCAGGTAATAGGAATAGATCCTGACGCATCGTCAATATATTCGGTAATCAGGTCATACGGAGCGATGGTAGTAGCGCCTCTCGGCGGCTACATGGCAGACAAGGTATTCAAGTCAACATCGACTTGGTGGATTGTGGCATTTGCGATTTCGGCAGTGATGTTTGCAATACCGCTGCTGTTCAACGAAAATTCAAATCCGACTCTTGTATGTATATACTCGGTATTACCGTCGCTTGTAGTATTCGCACTCTACTCGGTAACATATTCAATCCTGAGAGAGCTGCATGTTAATCCTATCGTAGCAGGTACTCTTATAGGGCTTTCGGGCAAGCTTTCGATGCCTGTTGACGGAGTATATCCGGCAATGTTCGGTTCGTGGATTGACAAGTTCGGAAATACAGGCTTTACTTACATCTTCCTGTTCCTCATTGCATCATGTGCCGGCGGTATCCTCGTAGCACTTTGGGCTAAGAGACTCGACAAGCAGTGCAAGAACGGAAGAGTGATGAA
>CAYRZK010000254.1:0-1872 GCA_964428785.1 uncultured Oscillospiraceae bacterium
CACAAAATATAAAAAATAAACAATAAATTTTGTTTAAAGTGCAGAAAAAATCGGACATACCACATAAAGTATGTTATAATAAATATGTATGAGCTTTTATAACAAAATAAAAGCATAAGCTATAGTTTAAATAAAGGTCAATATTTAATTGTTCAAAATCGCAGGAGGAAATTTAAAATGACTATTAAAATTGGTGTCAGCGGATTCGGGCGTATAAGCAGAGTTGTTATTCGTGCAGCTATGGATCATCCGGAGATCGAAATTGCAGGTATTAATGTTCGTAATGCGGACAAGGACTACATGGTATACATGCTCAAATACGACTCAACATTCGGAAGATTCCCTAAGCCGCTTGATACATATGAAGACGGTCTTGTTATAAATGGTAAGAAGGTTCCGGTATTCAGCGAAAGCGAAGCGGTAAATATCCCTTGGGCTTCATGCGGAGCGGAATATATCGTTGAAGGAACAGGCGCTTATGTTACAACAGAAAAAGCTATGGATCATATTAAGGCCGGCGCAAAGAAGGTAATCATCACAGCTCCTGCAAAGGACAAGGAAACTCCGACATTTGTAATGGGAGTTAACCACAAAGACTATAAGCCTGAATATCAGGTGGTTTCAAATGCGTCATGTACTACAAACTGTCTCGCACCGCTTGTAAAGGTGCTCGAAGACAACTGGGGCATTGAGCACGGTCTGATGTCAACAATACATGCGGCTACAGCAAAGCAGAAGGTTGTAGACGCTCGTTCGATGAAGGACTGGAGAACAGGAAGAAGTTCGTTCGGAAACATTATTCCGTCAACGACAGGCGCAGCAAAGGCAGTAGCACTCGTAATTCCGTCAATGGCAGGAAAGATGACAGGTATTTCATATAGAGTTCCGGTTGCGGATGTATCGCTTGTTGACTTAAATGTACTTCTCAAGAAAGAAACTACATATCAGGAAATCTGCGAAAAGATGAAGGAAGCTTCGGAAACATACATGAAGGGCGTGCTCGAATATGTTGATGATGAAGTAGTATCGAGCGATTTCATCGGAGACTCACACACATCGATTTTTGATGCGAGAGAGGGTATTGCCGTAAACGACAAGCTTTTCAAGCTTATTGCATTCTATGATAACGAATACGGATATTCCAGCAAGGTGCTTGAGCTTATCGAGCACATGCACAGTGTTGATGTAAAATAAAAAATATTTGTTTTTCAGCGTTCGGGTGCCGTAAAAAGTGCCCGGATGCACTTTAGTTTTTTGGGATTGATGCTGTGCAGATATGGTTGTGCGCAGTATGTCTTGAATAAGATGGGGAGAATAAGACAGATTATGTATATGTAATGCTTTGAATATGCGGCAGGCGAAACAGACAGAAATGACTGCATGGCGGAGCTTGGATGCGCACGGTATTGCATAAATGCTATATATGGCATTAAGGGAATGTTCGAACAGACTCATTGCTCTGACTGATTGTATGAATCAAGAAAGGAATCTGAAAAGAATGAAAAAGACAGTAAAGGATATTGATGTAAAGGGAAAGCGTGTCATTGTAAGATGCGATTTTAATGTGCCTCTTAAAGATGGCGTGATTACAGATGATATCAGGATTACATCGGCGCTTCCGACAATAAATTATCTGATTGAAAACGATGCAAGAGTTATTCTTATGTCACATCTCGGACGACCTGAAGGTACGCCGGACATGAAATATACGCTTCTTCCGGTCGCAAACAGACTTACTGAGCTTCTCGGAAAAGAAGTTAAATTCGTAAGTGCTCCGGAGGTAGTATCCGATGAAGTGAGAAAAGCGACAGATGAGCTTGAAACAGGCGATGTTATGCTCCTTGAAAATGTTCGTTTCAGAAAAGAAGAGAC
>CAYRZK010000255.1:0-1860 GCA_964428785.1 uncultured Oscillospiraceae bacterium
GTCTTGAAGCAAGCTTTGAAGAAAATCTCAGAGGTACAGACGGTGTCAAGACTGTGCAGGTCGATGTAAACGGAAATTTGACAAAGGTGATAAGCGAAACTGCCGAAAAAAAGGGCGACGATTTATATACAACAATCGATATCGACCTGCAAACTGTAGCGGAGGACGCTCTCGAAGAAGCGCTTGCTAAGATACGCACAGCCGGACTTTTTGAGGGGAAATACGGTAATTACAAATACGGAACAGCATATTCCAATGCCAATGTCGGGGCAGCAGTTGCGATAGAAGTGGAGACGGGAGAAGTGCTTGCACTTGCAAGCTATCCGGATTATGATCCGAATCTGTTTGCTACGGGCATTTCCAATGCGGATTGGCAGGCTTTACAGAGCGAAAATCCTCGTGATTATCTTGCGCCTGCGCCGCTTTATAATGTGGCTACACGCACTGCCGTACAGCCGGGCTCAACATTCAAGATGGCTGTTGCTGCTGCGGCTATGGAAAAAGGCTTTTCGCCGTATACCAAGCTTAAGGACGATGGTTATATCATGCTCGGAAACAGAGCGTTCAACTGCCTTGTATGGACATCGAATCACAGTACACACGGCTATGTTGACCTGGCTCATGCGCTTGAAGTATCGTGCAACTACTATTTTTACGATATAGGCAGCGGTATAGACCATTCGACAGGTGAAAAGCTCGGATATACTATAGAAATGAGCGATATAATGAATATGGCAAAGCAGTTTGGACTCGGATTGCCTACGGGGATTGAAATCGCCGAAACAGTAGCATCGGTGCCGTCCGAAGGGCAAAAAATCCAGTCGATGAAATCAGCGCTCCGTTCGTATCTTAAAACGAATGCCGAAGAATTCTTTGAATTTGATGTAGCAGCGGATGAAGAAATGCTTACGAAGTATATCGAAGAAATAGTGTCATGGACGGAAGAAAATCCGACAAGAGGTGAAATAATAAACAGACTGCCGGAATACGGCATAAAAGAAGACATGGTCGAAAAAGTAGCTGATGATTGTAAATACAGCTATTTCAATCAGGCAAAGCTCACACTTGCTGATGATTTTAATATTTCGATAGGTCAAGGAGAAAATATGTATACGCCGCTCCAGATGGCGAACTATGTTGCGACGATAGGCAACGATGGAAAACGAAATGAGGTGACACTCATTAAAGCTATACAGAACAACAAGCTTGAAGAAAAGAGCGAGCCGCAGCAGGTGAACATTACAGAAGAAAATCTCGAAGCTATAATAGACGGAATGAAGCTTGTTACGAGCGGCACAAACGGAAATATGAAAGGTGTTTTCGGCAGCTTTCCGATAAGCGTTGCAGCAAAGTCGGGTACTGCGGAAAAATCCGGTGTTATACAGCCTGCCGACGAAGCGGAATATATAAGAACACATCTGCGTCAGCTCGATTCAAGGCTCTCATGGAGCAGCGTAGAGGCTGAAATGAACAGACTTCTTACGGAGGAGTCGGATAAATACAAAACAGAAGCGGCTGCTGTGGATCAGGCAGTAAAAAATCTTTCGGACGGAAGAGTAACGCAGTCGATGATTAACACCTGGAAGGATACCTATGATCCGTTTGCATGGGTGGTGGCAATGGCGCCAGCCGATGATCCGAAGATTGCGGTAGCCGTGCTTATAGTGCAGGGCGGTACCGGTGGCTATGCAGCGCCTGTCGCAAGAGAAATAATAGGCGAATATTTCAAGCTTAACGGCAGTTATACTAATACAAATCTTGACACAACTTTAAATTAGGGAGAATTCTGATGGGAAAGATTTTTTTAATCGCCTCCGGCAAAGGCGGTACAGGTAAGAGCATATTTGCATCGAATATGGG
>CAYRZK010000256.1:0-1818 GCA_964428785.1 uncultured Oscillospiraceae bacterium
ATATAAGCACCCAGTTCAGGAAAATATTCATGAAGAGTGAACCAACATTGGCTGCAGTTACGAATTTGAGTGTCTGCACCACTCTGCAATTAAAGATAAATGCATATGATATGAATGAGAAGAAATACGAGAAGCAAGCTACCTTCATATAAGCAAGTCCGTATCCTATTACCTCTAGATCTCTCGAGAAGAACCAGAGCATCTTATCTCCAACGATAAATGTTGCAAGGATCGTAAGCAGCCCTACAGTAGCCCCTACCGCATAGTCGATTCCGAGAACATTTATGGTTTTCTTTCTGTTACCTGCTCCCCAATATTGTGAAGCGTGCGCATTGGCTCCACTGTAAAAGCCGAAAATAACGCCCCAGAAAAGCCAGAACAACTGGTTTCCCGCTCCAACGCCGGCTATTTCCGCTTCACCCAGCTTGCCTATCATCATTGTATCTGCGATACCGAGCCCTATACTGATAATATTCTGAATGATTACCGGTATCGCAATTTTAATCATTTTGGAATAAAATTCGCTTTTTTGCTCCCGTGACAAAGCGAAAATCTCATGATTTGTGCCCATAAAAATTTAATCTCCCATAACTTTACAAAATGTACTGTTTAACCCATAAATCTGAATATTGTAATAATTGCCTTTTAAGCAACAGACGCAGCATAACTGCCGCGTCTGTGAATGTCTGATGTGCTGTATGCGTTTTACTTGGCATATTCGATTGCTCTTGTCTCACGCACAACATTAACCTTAATCTGTCCAGGATATTCGAGTTCGGATTCGATTTTCTTACTTATCTCTCTTGCGAGGAATACGATTTCTTCATCGTTCACTTCCTCAGGCTTTGCTATTACTCTTATTTCTCTTCCGGCCTGAATAGCAAATGATTTGTCTACGCCGGCTGTAGTATTGGCGATTTCCTCAAGCTTCTGGAGTCTCTTGATATATGATTCGAGAGTTTCTCTTCTTGCTCCAGGTCTTGCTGCCGAGAGAGCATCCGCCGCAGCGATAAGCACCGCTTCCATACTCTTCGTCTCATAATCGCCGTGGTGTGCCGCCATGCCGTTTATTACGGCATCGGATTCCTTGTACTTCTTAAGTACATCGATTCCTATATCAACATGTGTTCCTTCAACCTCATGGTCGAGTGCTTTTCCTATATCATGGAGAAGCCCCGCTCTCTTGGCAAGCTTCACATCAAGTCCGAGCTCGCCTGCCATAAGCCCTGCAAGATGTGCCACCTCGATCGAATGTTTGAGAACATTCTGTCCGTAAGATGTTCTGTACTTTAATCTTCCGAGAAGCTTTATAAGCTCAGGGTGAAGATTATGTATTCCCACCTCGAATGTTGCCTGTTCTCCGGCATCCTTGATGATTGCATTGACTTCTTTCTCCGCTTTTTCAACCATTTCTTCGATTCTTGCGGGATGAATTCTTCCGTCCACAATCAATTTTTCGAGCGCCACTCTTGCTATTTCTCTCCTTACAGGATCAAAGCCAGACAGGATTACAGCCTCCGGTGTATCGTCAATGATAAGCTCAACACCTGTGAGAGTTTCTATCGCTCTGATATTTCTGCCCTCACGTCCGATAATCCTTCCTTTCATTTCATCATTCGGAAGCGGCACGACAGATACTGTGCTTTCGGCAACATGGTCTGCGGCACATCTCTGAATAGCGCCTGTGATGATTTCCTTGGCTCGTTTTTCGCCCTCTTCTTTCGCCTTGGCTTCGATCTCTTTAATCATTATCGATGCCTCATGGCGTACTTCCTTTTCGCAGTTTGAAAGGAGAATAGCTTTCGCATCTTCTACCGA
>CAYRZK010000257.1:0-1449 GCA_964428785.1 uncultured Oscillospiraceae bacterium
GATATGTATATTATGAGCGAAATCAGAAGAGTTATTTTGATAATTACGGACAGTCTTGGAATAGGGGCGCTTCCAGATGCTGCGGAATACGGCGATGCAGGAGCGAACACATTCGGACATATAATAGAAAATATGCAGGATATAAATATTCCCAATCTTTTATCGCTGGGAATTGCAAATATTGATGGAATATGCACAGCGGCGGCGTCATTAAAGCAGGATACTCATACAGGAATGATTGCGAGGCTGGCTGAACGCTCAAAAGGTAAAGATACGATTACAGGCCATTGGGAAATAGCCGGGCTTCTTACAGATATTCCTTTTAAGACATATCCAAACGGGTTTCCGTCTGAATTCATAGCTGAATACGAAAAAAACATAGGCACCAAGGTGCTTGCAAATTATCCGGCTTCCGGTACGGAGATTATCGAGGCGCTGGGCGAGGAACACGAGAGGACAGGGTATCCTATAGTATATACATCGGCGGACAGTGTATTTCAGATTGCGGCGAATACCGATATTGTACCTATTGAAAGGCTTTATGAAATGTGTGAGATTGCACGCAGTATGCTTGTCGGAGATCTGAGCTGCGGAAGAGTGATTGCAAGACCTTATATTCTGAAAGACGGTAAAAGAGAAAGAACATCGGAGCGGAGAGACTATGCAGTATCACCGCCTGCGCCGACACTGCTTGACAGTATCAAGAATGTCGGCAAAACAGTATATGCCATTGGGAAAATAAGCGATATATTTAATGGACAGGGCATTACATGTTCAATTCATACGGATAATAATATGGATGGTGTGGATAAGACGATAGAAGCAATAAAGCAGGATTTTGACGGTATCGTGTTTACAAATCTTGTTGATTTTGACTCTAAGTACGGACACAGAAGAGACCTCAAGGGATATGGAAAGGCTATTGAAGAGTTTGACTCACGAATTCCGGAAATCATCGCTGCAATGAAAGACAGCGATCTGCTGATGATATGCGCCGATCATGGAAACGACCCACTGCACAGAGGAACTGATCATACGAGAGAATATGTACCATTTATAGCGTACGGAAGCATTTTGCAAGGTCGAAAACAAAATGAGCTTGAGCTCGGAACACGAGAATCGTTTGCCGATGTCGGAGCAACGATTGCGGAGCTTCTTAAGGTTCAAAAAACAACTATAGGAGAGAGCTTTGCACAAATGATATTGAAAAGATGAGATAATACGATAACAGAAATATATTTTTATTTATGATTATTCGTATGTTAGGTAAAATGGGGAGAAATTTTAGGAGGAGAATATGGTTAAAAAAGATGAAATTAAGAGAGCTAACGGGCAGGAAATACCGAGTATTACGGGAGCTCTCAGAACACATTCGATAAAGATGCCGGAAGAGATTTATAAGGCAAGCGGCATAGTTATCAACGGCAGAAGAATTAAATCGGCAGTGTT
>CAYRZK010000257.1:1459-1801 GCA_964428785.1 uncultured Oscillospiraceae bacterium
AACGGATATAGCGACAATAAGAAATTGCAATGCGGATGCAGTGCTTGTGGTGTATCCTTTTACACCTCAGCAGGCAATTTCACATGCTATAATAATGGCATCACCGATGCCTGTACTGTGCGGTATAGGCGGAGGAACCACTGCTGGCATGAGGTCTGTTCATATGGCGCAGGATGCGGAAGCACAGGGAGCGTTCGGTGTTGTGGTAAATGCACCGTTCCCACCGGAAAATATCAGGACAGTCAAGGAATACATAGACATACCTATTATTGCAACGGTTGTAAGCGAGGATGCGGATATCAATTTAATACTTGAGTCCGGTGCTTCTATTCTCAATATATC
>CAYRZK010000258.1:0-1785 GCA_964428785.1 uncultured Oscillospiraceae bacterium
CATATATCGTTCATATTTACTGTATTCTTTACTGCCGCCTGCATATTATCGCTTTTACTTCTTGACTGCGAAAATGCCATTCGCACATACAACACCACCCGAAAAAATACTATATCCGTCGCAGATACCATCGACCAAGACAAAACATCCGATATGCAGGCTGACACCGGAATTGAGCTGCCCGTCATCATGTATCATGCTTTTACATCCATACGCAAATACCAAAACACATACTTTATCGACCCTTCTCTGTTTGAAGCCGACCTAAAATATCTTGTGGAAAACGGATATACCGGAATACATATCGCAGATCTGATCGCATATACAGAATACGGCACGCCGCTGCCCGAAAAACCAATCCTTATTACCTTTGATGATGGATATTACAACAACTACCTTTATGCCTATCCTCTCTTAAAGCAATACAGCATGAAAGCCGTGATTTCACCGGTAGGCAAGCTTACCGATGATTTCAGCAGAACTAACGAAACGAATGAATACTATGCTTATCTAACATGGGAACATCTCCGTGAAATGCAGCTCTCAGGCATAATAGAAGTACAAAATCACACATACGACATGCATATCATAGATAACACACGCAAGGGTGCAATGCAAGCAAACGGTGAATCTCCCGAAGCATATGCTGCCGCACTTACGGCAGATCTGACTGAATTCCAAGAAAAGGCTTACTCTATTCTCGGCATAACACCTACCGCACTCGTTTATCCTTACGGTGCATACAATAAAACATCCGAGACCATAGCAAAAGGCCTCGGATTCAAAGCTACACTTACATGCACCGAGGGCATGAATTATATTATCAAAGCTCCTGATTCCCTCTACAGTCTTAAAAGATTTCTGCGTGACGAAAAAACAAGCGTCGAAAAAATCCTTAAATCTTATTAAAGCACATATGTAATGTATGGTATATTATTCGCTTTTATTACTTACAAGCGATATAATAAGCACGCCTACAATAATAACGATAATTCCGACTATATCAACAAATGTGAACGATTCTCCTAGCCACAATGCCGCAAACAATACTGCAGCAATAGGCTCAACACACGAAATCATGGCAGCGTCCGTCGAACCTATGTATTTCACACCTGTAAGATACATACAGAATGCAAGGATAGTTCCAAAAAATATAACGCCGAACATAGCAAGAAATGTTCCGACATCAAAAATAACTCCGCCTATAGTCCATGGCTTAAACATGATATTAAGAGCTATTCCGCCTATAAACATCCCCCATCCCGTCGTTGCAAGCGAACCGTAAATATTGAGAAGCCTTTCGGGCTGTACAGAATATATCGCAAGAGCCACTGCTGCAATAGCGCCCCAAATGATTGCTTTTTGGGTGAGCGTCATCGTTGTAAGATCTCCATGCGTCGCAAGCAAAAAAGCTCCTCCGAGTACAAGTGCCAATGCAAGCACCTCCGACTTATTCGGCAGTCTTCTGCCTTTAATACATACCCAGCCCAAAATAAGTATAGGACCGGTATATTGAAGAACTGTTGCAACTCCGGCGTTTGAATACTGTATCGCCGTAAAATAGCTGTATTGACACAGCGCCATGCCTGCTATTGCAAACACAAGCATTTCAAATGCATCTCTCTTGTTTTTCCATGGTGCTGTTACCTTTTCCCTATCAATTATTAAAAGAAATATAAGCACAGCCGTACCCGCAGTCGTAAGTCTTATCGGTACGAGCCAGTTCGATGTTACTCCTTTGTTGTCAAATAAAAACTGTCCGCACGAACCTGAGAAGCCCCAGCA
>CAYRZK010000259.1:0-1755 GCA_964428785.1 uncultured Oscillospiraceae bacterium
GCCCATGATCATATGAAGACCTGTAAGCTCGTCTTCAGTCTGAATGAGTGTACCACCTACTTCGTCCATTCTCCATGAAAGATATTCAAGAACTTCTGTCTGTGGTGTGATCGGATATCCCGAGAAGAAACGGCAACCTGCTCTTAAAGCGGCTTCTGCAAGGGCTTCGTTACCCTTCATAACTACTCTATCTGCCATGATTAGTCCTCCTTAACAATTGTAATTGCGTAATCCGGGCACATTGTATAACATGAGCCGCAAGCGATGCAATCTGCTTCATTGAATTTAACTGTTTCGTAACCCTTAGCGTTGAGCTCGCCTGACGGCACCACGCATTTCTTAGGGCATGCAGCTACACAGTAGTGACAACCTTTGCATAATTCTGCATTGTAAGTAATCTTTACCATTTGATTTGCTCCTTTCCTAAACAAGCAATCCGACACACAATGATGCATCGGAACAATTGTATCAATATTCATAATTATACAACAAATTCCACACATTTTCAGCTATATCATGAATAAACCTGCTTCACATTTTTTGATATTCCGGCATTCACATTTTGGTGAAGCTGATTTTTTGCAGCCGAACTTCTCTCATATCATATCCGCAGCGTTGTTTTTCACCGAATCCGGTATTTTCTCGCTTTCAAGCTGTTTGCACCGCATTGTTTATCGTCTCGATTTTCTTTACCGATGAACATTTTTTCATGCTATGTGATATACTGTCAATGGTTTAAATATTTAAACAGAAGGAGATGCCTATGGAAATCAACGAAACAGTTCTTACCTTGGCGGAGGGCTTTGCCGCCTCATCTCAAATATTAGCCGCCATCGGCGATGAAACACGGCAGCATATTATTTTGGAAATGATGAAAATCGGAAATTGCAGCGGCGTTCGAGTAGGTGACATCACCGCAAAAACCAATCTGTCACGCCCGGCTGTTTCACATCACTTGCAAATCATGAAAAATGCCAAAATAGTCAAAGTCCGCAAAGAAGGTACAAAAAACTATTACTACTTTGACCCCGAAACGGAAGCTTTCGAGCGCCTTATTTCAACTTTGCAGCTTGCCGTAAACATCTCAAAGCATATGCCTGACAGAAGCGGCAACGAATAAATATGTACAAAATAAGCATAAAATATCAAGCACCGCCTATTCAAAGTATATTCAAAATCGGCGGCTGTAGCTGCGGCTATATGTATAAGCAGTAAATTAAAATTCACGGAGGAAATTTATTATGGAAATATTGGAGATCATGAAAAAGCGGCACAGTGTGCGACAATACACAAGCGCCCCTATTGAGCCTGAAAAGCGAGATATCTTGAACGAGCTTACTTCACAAATAAATGAAGAAACAGGCTTGAATATTCAAATCATTTACGACGAGCCCGAATGTTTTAAGTCTTTCATGGCGCATTACGGCAAATTCAGCGGCGTAAACAACTACATCGCTCTTGTTGGCAAGAAATCACCGCAGCTTGATGAAATGCTCGGATACTACGGAGAGATGCTTGTGTTAAAGGCACAGGAGCTGGGGCTTAACACATGCTGGATAGCGCTTACGCACGGCAAGAGCAGTGCCAAAATCAATAAAGGTGAAAAACAGGTATGCCTTATTTCCCTCGGTTACGGCGAAACAGATGGAGTCCCTCACACAAACAAGCCTTTGGAAAAACTGTGCAGCTGTTCCGAACAGATGCCGGAATGGTTCGCAAACGGTATGAATGCCGCACTTCTCGCCCCTACCGCCA
>CAYRZK010000260.1:0-1725 GCA_964428785.1 uncultured Oscillospiraceae bacterium
ATATTGGACATATGAAAAAGTATGCCTTGGATTTCATAAATATGCACATTTAACATATTTACAATGTGCAATGAATGCTAGGAACAAGATGGTAAGGCTGTTCAAATAGTCAAAGCAATAAAAAAAGTTCGCAGAGCTGCTGTAATGGTTACATAGCTTAAAGGAAAGGAGAAAACGATGTGTTTCTATTAAACACATCAAATAAGATGAAATGTTTAATACCGAAAATATAATCAAAGTCGTAGAAGAAAACAAAGCTGAGGCGATAAGCCTTTTGCAGGAAGCATTACAATCACCGAGCCCAACAGGCACAGAGCTACCGATGGCGATTACGATGAAGAAATGGCTTGAAAAGCTTGAGCTGCCTATTGAAACTTATGAATATCAGCCGAACAGACCGAATTTTATAGTTAAGTGGCATGGAAGCGAAGCAGGCAGGAAGTTTCTGTTTAACGGACATATGGATGTGTTCCCACCGTCGGAAACGGAGGATGAGTCATACGATCCATGGTCGGGAGAGATAAAGAACGGGTATATATACGGCAGAGGCGCATCAGATATGAAAAGCGGAGACTGCGCAGCTTATATGGCTGTAAAGCTTTTAAAACAGATGGGGTTTGAACCGAAAGGAAGCATTACCTTGAATTATGTATCGGATGAAGAGGATGGCGGCGAATTCGGAACAGTGGCTTTGCTGAAAGACGGCCATCTTGAGGCGGATATCGGTCTGTCTATGGAGCCGACGAATATGGAAGTATGTGTCGGAAGCGGCGGTATATATCCGTCAAGGATTACGGTTTTCGGCGATGGAGGATATGCAGCTCGTCCGCTCGATCCAAACGATCCCGGAAATAGGTATGGCGGAGAGGATGCAATACAAAAAGCCATGAAAGCCTTGAAAGCGCTCTATGCTCTTAAAGAAAATGTGATAGACAAAAAGCCTATGCAGGGCGAATGTAAATCAAATCTTTCGATTACGAACATACATGCGGGAGCTGTTAATGTTGTGAACAATTATGCAAGGCGCTGCACGATCCTTATAGATAGAAGATATCTTCCCGGCGAGACAAGGGAAAGCGTAGATGCGGAAATTATCGGAGCACTTGAATCTGTAAAGCAAGAGGATCCGTCTTTTGAATATGAGTATGAAGCGCCATATGAGCCTGATATGCCGGTGTTCAGCGTGCCTGAGGACTGTGAAATGGTTCGCACAATAGATGAGGCATATGAGGCGATATACGGTAAAAAGCCTAAGCATAAGACGACAATGAGCGGTGCGGAGGTATCTTATATCAGAGAAAAATACGGCGCAGAGCTGCCTTGGTTTGGCTGCGGTATGCTCGACACAGGTCTGGCAACAACGGAAGAATGTGTAAGCATACAGGATTATCTTGATACAATCAAGATTTATATGCTGACATTGATTAAAACTATGGCATAACATGATTGTACGGTAAATATGCATAAGGAGCAGAAAACCGTGTTAATGTCGAATTGAAAAAAGCTGTTCAAAATATTTGTGTGATTTAGTGCAAGTATTCAAATAAGTGCTATATCTGTAACGCTCGCTGAAAGCAGTGGGCGTTATTTTTTTAAAGCACAGATATAATTCCGGCGAAATTTTAGGAATGAAAGATTTTGGGAATAAGAGAGCGGAAATCTCAATAGTATGACATATTGGCATGGACAAACAAATGTTCTTATGATAAAATAATTATATAATAT
>CAYRZK010000261.1:0-1722 GCA_964428785.1 uncultured Oscillospiraceae bacterium
GGATTAGAGGATAAAGGATGAACTATTTTTTAGGACTTTTGAAAAATTTAGACAAGACGATTTTCGTTATTATAGGCGCTCTTGCAGCGCTCAGTCTTGTTATGATTTACAGCGTTACATACCCGGACGACTTTGTAATGAACAGCAGCTTTCGTGACCTTGTAATTCAGGCTCTCGCATATGTTCTCGGCTTTGTTTCCGTTATATTTCTGCTGTTTTTCGACTATAAATCGTATATGCATTTTGAAAAATTTCTGTACGGATTTTCTATCGCACTTCTGCTGACTGTATATATTCCGGAGCTTGGTGTCGAGCAGTATGGCGCACGCTCATGGATTAAAATCCCGCATGTTACCACTATACAGCCGTCTGAATTCGTTAAAATCTCATTTGCGATACTTATGGCGATGTATCTTTCCAAAAACCGTGATAAGCTCTACACCTTCAAGGGCGTATTTATGGCATTCCTTTACGGTGCTCCGTTTATTTTGATCGTTATAAAGGAAGATCTCGGAAGCGGTATCGTGTTCTGCGTGATGTGGGCTGTTATGGTATTTTATGCAGGTATCGACTATAAGCTTCTCGGCAAGCTTGCACTCGTCTGCTGTGCCTGTCTACCGATAATCTATCTTGTTATGGCGGATCATCAGAAAGAACGAATACTCGCATTCCTGCATCCTAACGATCTCAACCTTTCGGGCAACTATCAGGTCTGGATGTCGAAGATTGCAATAGGCTCCGGCGGATTTTCCGGAAAAGGTCTTTTTAACGGCACCCAGAAAGAGCTTGATTTTCTCCCGGTACAGAAATCCGACTTTATTTTTTCTGTAATCTGTGAAGAGCTCGGCATGGTCGGCGGCATCATAGTTATTATTTTGTTTGCTGCGCTTCTGTATCGTTTTGCACTTATCGCACGAGACTCTCTCGATCTGTATGGTGCACTCATCGTTATGGGTTTTATCGGAATGTTCGGTTTTCAGATATTTGAAAATGCCGCTATGGCTATGGGAATCATGCCGGTAACAGGCATCACACTTCCGTTTCTTTCTTATGGCGGCTCCGCAATATTGTCCAATATGATGGCTGTCGGCATGATATTATCAGTAGGTATCAGAAGCAAGGAAATCAATTTTTAGATTTCTTTGCTTATTTTTCTTCTTCCGTTATGCGCTTTACTATCTTTTTCATATTTTCATAAATATAGGTGTCTGTTTTGAATACTATCGGAAGCCCGTTGTTCGCCGCAATATGAATATTGTCATCATATTGAATAATCCCCGCAAGCGGCATCCTTAAAATGCTGTCAATTTCTTCTATTGAAGGTATCAGCCCGCTTGTAATCACCTCCGGCTTCACCTTGTTTATAACATAATACTTTTCCGAAATCCCGAGCTTATCCACAATGTCTGCCATAACCTCGGCATCTCGCACCGCAGTATATTCCGGAACTGTAATTATCACAGCTTTATCGGCTCCAGCCGCTGCAAGTGCAAAGCCGTCATCTATACCTGCCGGCGCATCCACTATAACATAATCAAACTTCTCGGCAAGCTTTTTAAAAAGCACTTTCATATGAAGCTGTGTTACTCGGCTGTCATCTCTGCGAGGCGCTGCCGCCATAAGATAAAGATTGGAAAAACGCTTGTCCTTTATCAGCGCTTGCTTGATCCTGCAAAGCCCCGAAACAACATCATATACATTGTAAACCACCTTTGACTCAAG
>CAYRZK010000262.1:0-1684 GCA_964428785.1 uncultured Oscillospiraceae bacterium
TAAAAGTGTCGTAAATTCAGGTCGGATTTTGAAAAAAGTCTTGATTTTCAAGGGGGTTTCAGCACTATTTTCGTCACCTGCCGTGATATGAAAACATGCAGAACAGCTTCTTTGCACCGTTTGCAGGGCGAAAAAACTTGATTTTTACCCCTTATCCCTACACAAATAACGCTTATACATATACATTTTAGACTACATTCGTGTATCAATCTTAGAAAATTGACAAAATTACATCTCCGTGCTAAAATACACATACCTTTATCAGTACGGAGGTAACAAGATGAAACAGTGTATGGATGCTGAAAATCTGCATCGCAGGCTAAAAAAGATCATCGGACAGGTTCAAGCGATCGACCGCATGGTGGACGAAGATGTTCCTTGTGAAGATATTTTATCACAGCTGAACGCAGCCAAGTCCGCTTTGAACGGTTGCGGTAAAATCGTTCTGGAAGGACATATCAAGCATTGTGTCCGTGACGGCATTGAACATGGAGATGCAGATAAGACCATTGAGAGCTTTACGAAAGCCGTAGAGCGTTTCGCCAATATGCAGTGATCGAAGAAGGCAGTCGGAAACGACTGCCTTTTCTGTTTGCCCTCTTGACAAAGCATACCCCCCATAGGTATAGAAAGAAGGTGTACAATGAAAAGAGTCATTGAAAAATTGGAACATTTCATGGAACTCGGCGGTGTGAAGAAAGACATTGCACTGCTGATTTTGTCCAGTATTGCTCTTATTATCAGCATCTTTAATCTGATCCCGATGCCTTTTGATGCCGCATGGATCGCCATAATCCTCTGCGGCATTCCGATCATTTTGGAAGCAGTCATCGGTTTGGTCACTGCCTTTGATATTAAGGCAGATGTTCTCGTCTCTCTTGCACTGATTGCTTCTGTATGCATCGGAGAGGACTTCGCTGCCGGTGAAGTTGCGTTTATTATGCAGCTCGGCGCACTTTTGGAAGATCTGACCGTTGCTAGGGCAAGAGAAGGGATTGAGAAGCTGGTTCATCTCACGCCGCACAAAGTATAGGCAAACAACTGGGGATTTCCGAAATCCACGCAAACTGTTTGCCGGAAGATAAGCTGAATCACATAAAAGGCTATCAGGCAAAGCAGGAAGATGTTTGTATGATCGGAGACGGCATCAATGATGCTCCTGCTCTCAAAACCACCAATGTTGGTATTGCAATGGGCGGTGTAGGTAGCGACATTGCCGTTGATGCAGCAGATATTGCGCTCATCAATGATGATGTAAAGGAATTGCCTCATTTGCTGACACTGTCCAAGCGAATGATGACTACGATCAAGGTCAACCTGACTTTTTCAATGACGCTCAATTTCCTTGCAATCATTCTTGCTATGACCGGTACGCTGAATCCGGTTGTTGGCGCATTGGTTCACAATGCCGGTTCGGTGTTAGTTATCATCAACTCAGCATTGCTTCTCCGGTGGAGAAAAAAGTAAAAACCAATAATTAAAAAATGTACACCTCATCGGAAAAATGCACACCATTACAGACCTTTCGTTAAAAGGTATAATCGAAAAAATGCCAATAGGCTCTATGATAGTCCTTTCTGAAGTGATTTTTATATGAGCAACTACTATTTTTATCTTACCGATGATGAACGAAGTTTAATAATCGATAGCCTTATTTCAAAGAAAAAAGTTAATATTATTGCTC
>CAYRZK010000263.1:0-1662 GCA_964428785.1 uncultured Oscillospiraceae bacterium
TATCATAGCTGTTTTTATAGGTATCGAAGCCGTTACCTCATCCGGCGCTATGGAACTTCTTCAAAAGCTGTGCACTCCGCTGTTCACCATTCTCAAAATACCTAAAGAGCTTACATCCATCATTATCCTGCGTCCCGTATCCGGCAGCGGCTCACTCGTTCTTGCCGAGCAAATTATGCACCAAAACGGCCCAGACAGCTTCGCCGGCATAGCAGCCTCTGTTATGGTCGGATCCTGCGAAACTGTTTTTTATGTTCTTGCGCTGTATTTCGGCGTAACCTCAGTAAAAAAACTCCGGCATGCCGTGCATGCCGGAATCATCGGATATATCGCAGGCGTACTCGCCTCCGTTTATCTTTCGTATATCATATTGATTTCATGAGTATAACCGCCATCCGCATTATATACCGCAAGCGGCTTTCTCACTTTCAGCTCCCGTCCGCCGCTGCGTACTCCATGCAGAAGCAGTATATTCGGCTCTTCTCCCTCCCTTGGGCTCACCATTCTAATGGCCTTAGGCTCTATTTTATATTTCCTGCACAAACAGCAAATATCAACAAGCCTTGCTGGTCTGTGCACCATATAAAAATCGCCTTTATCCTTTAACAGCTTTGAAGCCGCACTTATAAAGTCCTCCAGCGTACCTGTGCTTTCCGTCCTTGCAATCATTTTTGCCTTATTATTGCTTATCGGCCCTTTGCCGCTCTCAAAATATGGTGGATTTGTCGTCACTATATCGAATGCGCCGCCTGCCATCTCACTAAGCTTATCGAGCGTACCGGATTCGCTTACATCACCGCATAAGATTTTTATCCTGTCTGAAAGCCTATTAAGTGCAACGCTTCTTATCGCACGCTCAGCGCTCGCCGCCTGTATCTCCAAACCCACTATTTTAACCGCCGACGATATTTTATGGCTCAAAATAAGCGGAACAATTCCCGTCCCCGTGCCAAGATCAAGCACGGAAACCTTACCGCTATATCCTGCGTCGGCTCGCCCATAGCTCTCCGCACGATAGCGCCCTCCGCCGGACGCCGCAAAATCCGATAGAAGCACTGCGTCCACTCCGTAGCAAAACTCATCCGGCTTCTGTATCAGCATCAGCTCGCCAAACCCTATATTATCAAGCCTCTCGCCGTTCTGAATAAAAATTTTTTCGTTCTCCGTCATATGCCTCGTGCGCTAATATTAATCCTTCAGCAATACCTTAATTTCATCGAGAAGCTCTCCGTCAAGCCCCTCGAAAATATCTTCTTTTTTAGGCTTGTGTCCTTTCTCAAATCGCCTTATTTCTTCTTTTCTGTATATATAATACTCTGTGCTGAGCTTTTCCTGTTTATCGCCATCCTTTTCTTCCAAAACAAGACGTGTTTTAATCTTGTTTTCCAAAATATTAGACTCTACTACCACCGCAATACCGTCATGAGTTTTTATTCTCTCTCCTGCATCCGGCATACCCCGTCTAAGCTCCATATAAGTATCATTTTCATATTTCAGGCAACACATCAATCTACCGCATATACCGGATATTTTAGATGGATTAAGTGAAAGATTTTGCACCTTTGCCATTTTTATTGACACCGGCTCGAATTCGGCAAGCCACGAATTGCAGCATAGACTTCTGCCGCATGCTCCTATACCGCCCATCATTTTAGCTTCGTC
>CAYRZK010000264.1:0-1626 GCA_964428785.1 uncultured Oscillospiraceae bacterium
AGCCCATCATCCAGATGACCGGCCGCGACCGCAGCCGTATGGTCATCATGGCTGAAATGCTTTCCGCATATGCATTCGGCATCGACACCATGCTGGCACTGACCGGCGACCATCCCACCGTGGGCGATGTGCCCAACTCCAAGCCCGTGTATGACCTGGATTCCGTGGGCATTCTGAATATGCTCTCCACTATGGAAGTCACCGGCAGAGACTGCGGCGGCAATCCCCTGTCCGGTAACACGGTAGACAAGGATTCCGGCGAGATCACTGACAAGTCCGCTACGCCCAAGTTCTACAAGGGCGCTTGCGTTACCCCCGTCTACGAGCCCATGTTCCTGCAGATCAACAAGCTCAAGCAGAAGGTGGACGCCGGCGCCAAGTACATCCAGACCCAGGGTATCTTCGATCTGGAATACTTCAAGCGCTTCATGGACGAAGTGGACAAGGCTGGCATTAAGACTCACATCATGGCTGGTATCATCCCGCTGAAGGCAGCCGGCATGGCCAAGTACATGAACCAGAACGTCCCCGGCATCGATGTGCCTCAGCACATGATCGACCGTCTGGCCGCTGCTGCTGCAGAAGGCAAGGAAAAGGGCATCAAGGGTCTGCCTATGCAGGTCGGTATTGAGATGGCTGCTGAGATGATCGCACAGATTAAGGATCAGGGCCTGTGCGACGGCGTTCACATCATGGCAATCGGCGCCGAGAAGAACGTTCCCGTCATTCTGGAAAAGGCCGGCATTGATATCAACGCCTGATTTTCCCACAAGTCAAATTTTTGGCCGGGTTTCACATTCTGTGAAACCCGGCTGTTTTCTGCCAGAATAACAAATCCCCAGAAGCTTCATTGAAAACTTCCGGGGATTATCAGATTTTATACGTGCCAGATCTCTTCTGCATACTGGCGGATGGTGCGGTCAGCGGAGAATTTTCCGGCCGAAGCCACATTCATCAGGCACTTGCGTCCAAAGGCACTGCGGTCACGGTAATCCCGGTTTGCCCGCAGCTTTGCATCCTGATAGGCGCGGAAGTCCTTGAGGATATAATAGTGGTCAGCCTTGTGCCAACCGGTGCCATACAGCAGTGCATGGTGCAGCTCCCGCAGTTCGTCATCGGTGGGAACCGTACCGTCTACCAGCGTATCCAACGCCCGCTTCAGGTGCACATCGCTGTTGTAGATCTCCAGCGGATTATAGCTGTCACGGATGGCAGAAAGCTCCTCCACCGTGGCACCGAAGATATAGTTGTTTTCCGCACCGGCCTGCTCCACGATCTCCACATTAGCACCGTCCATGGTACCCAGCGTCACCGCGCCGTTGAGCATCAATTTCATATTACCGGTGCCGCTGGCTTCGGTACCGGCAGGGGAGATCTGCTCGGACACATCAGCCGCAGGAATAATATGTTCTGCATAGGAACAGTTATAATTCTGAACAAACACAACCTTCAGCCGGTCAGCCACAGCAGGGTCGGCATTGATGAGTTTTGCCATACGGTTGATATAGCGGATAATTGCCTTGGCACGCTGATAACCCGGCGCAGACTTTGCACCAAAGATAAACGCCGTAGGCGTAAAGTACGTCAGGCTGCCATCCTTCAGCGACAGATAGATATCCATAATGG
>CAYRZK010000265.1:0-1610 GCA_964428785.1 uncultured Oscillospiraceae bacterium
GGCGAATTCAAAGAATTTTTTCCGGAAAATGCGGTGGAGTATTTTGTGTCATATTACGATTATTATCAGCCGGAGGCATATGTGCCGTCCACAGATACATATATCGAAAAGGACTCGGATATCAATGCCGAGATTGAAAAGCTGAGACATTCGGCTACGGCGGCGCTTGCCGAGCGAAAGGATGTAATAATTGTTGCATCGGTTTCGTGCATATACGGACTCGGTTCGCCGTTTGATTATGAAAACCAGATGCTTTCACTGCGTCCCGGTATGGAAAAGCCAAGGAACGAAATCCTTAGGAAGCTCATAGACATCCAGTATACGAGGAACGATATCGATTTTGGACGAGGCACATTCAGAGTGCGTGGCGATATCATAGACATATATCCGGCAGGGGCGGAAAATGCCGTTCGTGTGGAGCTTTTCGGCGACGAAATAGAAAAAATCAAAGAAATAAACCCTATAACGGGAGAAATTATCGGACTCAGAAATCATGTTGCGGTATATCCGGCATCGCATTATGTTACATCAAAGGAAAACATGGAGCATGCGATAAAAACCATAAGCGAAGAGCTGGAGGAGAGAATTCAGTGGTTTAAGGACAGAGGGAAGCTCATCGAAGCACAGAGAATAGAGCAGCGAACACGCTATGATATTGAAATGCTCAGAGAAATCGGCATGTGCAAGGGCATAGAGAACTATGCTCGTCATATAAGTAATATAGAGCCGGGCGGCAAACCGTATACGCTCATAGATTATTTTCCGGACGATTTTTTGATTATTGTGGATGAATCTCATGCGATGCTGCCTCAGCTTCATGCCATGTACGAGGGCAATCTGTCACGAAAGCACTCACTTGTCGATTACGGCTTCAGACTGCCGTCGGCGCTAGATAACAGACCGCTCATGTTTGAAGAATTCGAAGACGAAGTGAACCAGATACTTTATGTCAGTGCAACGCCGGCTGAGTACGAGAGGGAAAAGGCGGGCGGAATATCGGCAGAACAGATAATACGACCGACAGGGCTTGTGGATCCGCCTATCGAAGTAAGAAAAAGCGATGGGCAGATAGATGACCTTATCGGTGAAATAAATAAGGTGACGGCTAAAGGAGAGCGTGTATTTGTAACAACGCTTACCAAAAAGATGGCGGAAAGCCTGACGGATTTCCTCAAGAATTCCGGTATAAAGGTAAAGTATTTACATTCGGAAATAGACACGCTGGAAAGAATGGAAATTATACGGGATCTCAGGATGGGTGTGTTTGATGTGCTTGTCGGCATAAACCTGCTCAGAGAGGGACTGGATGTGCCTGAGGTAAGCCTTGTAGCTATTCTCGATGCAGATAAGCAAGGCTTCCTGCGCACGGAGACCTCGCTTATCCAGACGATCGGGCGAGCTGCGAGAAATGCGGACGGTCGTGTTATTATGTATGCGGACAGCATAAGCCCGGCAATGAAGCTTGCGATCGATAAGACGGAAGACCGCCGTGAGAGACAGCAAAAATATAACGAGGAGCACGGCATCACACCGCAGTCTATCAAAAAAGATATTCGTGCCGTTATCGAAGCAACAAAGCAAATCGAGCCGGAGGATGAATATTATAACGG
>CAYRZK010000266.1:0-970 GCA_964428785.1 uncultured Oscillospiraceae bacterium
TCACCAATGACCATTGCTGGAACATTATGCGTAGCATCTCTATGCTTTTTCTTTCAAGCATCCTAAATGTGTCTCTTGCGCTGTGTCCTATAGCAAGCACGAGCACATCAGTCCGTATTTTCATACTTTCAAGCATATCATTTGTACCGCCGTCACTTTTCGGGCTTCCGCTACAATCAACATATACAGCACTTATACTGCCGTCTTTCATTTCAATATCATCGAGCCTCGACGAAAACATTATTTCTCCGCCAAGTGCGATTATTTGCTCCCTTATATTTACGACCACATTTCTTAATATATCGGTGCCTATATGCGGTTTCTGCTTATACAATATGTCGCTGTCCGCTCCGTATTTCACAAATTCGCTCAAGACTTTGTTTATCCTGCGATCCTTGATGCCCGTTGTAAGCTTACCGTCCGAAAATGTTCCGGCACCACCCTCGCCGAACTGAACATTTGATTCTGTATTCAGTATACCCTTGTTCCAAAAACATTCAACATCCTTTGCTCTTTCGTCAGCTTTTTTTCCACGCTCCAGCACTATCGGCTTGTATCCTGCTTCTGCCAGGATAAGTGCACAGAACATACCGGCAGGGCCGAAGCCGCATATCACAGGCCGTGTTTCCAGTATTTCATCACCCTGCGGCGGAAGCTCATAAGCAGCTATTTTTGCCTCCGAAAGCTTTAGCTGCACATCCATGTCGAGCGCAAAATCCACCGTATACACCCATCTGATTTCTGCTTTGTTTCGGGCATCGAGCGACTCCCTTACTATATGCCATTCCTTGATATGTGCACCGCACAGGCTTTTACCAAGCTTCTTTTCTATCTTCAAAGGAATTGTTTCTTTTTTATCTGCAATTTTAAGCTTTATTTCGCCTATTCTGTACATATTCTTCCTATTATATAAATAAAAATTAAAAAATCAAATTGTCCGCTTCACTGCCGCTTTTCCGGCTTTTATCCC
>CAYRZK010000266.1:980-1609 GCA_964428785.1 uncultured Oscillospiraceae bacterium
TCCCTGTGATCCAGGCATTATTAAGATTATATCCACCGCAAGGACCGTCATAATCAAGTACCTCGCCTGCAAAATACAGCCCTTCTTCAAGGATTGATTCCATTGTATCTCGGTTCACCTCTTTAAGAGGCACGCCTCCGGATGTTACCTGCGCCGTTTTCCAGCCGCCGACACCTACCACACGACATCTGAAATCCTTAATTACAGACGCTATATTTGCTGCCTGTTCTTCAAATGATATATTCATTTTGCTATGCGATGCATCTTGCAGTACAGCTTGTCTCAAAGCCGATGCTTTTTTGACAATTACGGAAGCAAGCTTTTCGTCCGTAATTGTAAGAAGTGCTTCTTCTGCGGTACATCCTCCGTTTAGCTTTCTTAATATCAGCTCCGTTACCTCTTCACAGCCTTTATCAGGCATAAAATCAAGCGAAACCTCGTATTTATTTTTAATATCTTTAAAGGTTTCATTATCCTCTACCTTGATAAATCTGCTCATATTAAAAATAACGATGCCTGAAATGCCTGTATCTGTAAACTGCACTTCGCCTTTTTCTTTAAAAACACTTTCAAATTTCTTAAAGCCCCGGATTGCCTTTGATGTTGATTTATCTATCTGTTTTTCACAT
>CAYRZK010000267.1:0-1602 GCA_964428785.1 uncultured Oscillospiraceae bacterium
ATATATTATGAGGCTGTACAGGGTCTCGAAAATGAGAAAGAAGGAGGAGCACGCTGCACGGAATGTTTCAGGCTGCGTCTGGAACGCACGGCAGTGAAAGCAAAAACTCACGGGTTTGATTTGTTTGCGACAACGCTTACGGTCAGCCCGTATAAGAATTATAAGCTGATTACGGAAATCGGCAATGAGCTGGCTTTTAAATACGGGCTGTCTTGGCTCGATATGGATTTTAAGAAGAAAGACGGATATCGCAGGAGCGTTGAGCTGTCGAAGCTGTACGGGCTTTACAGGCAGCATTACTGCGGCTGTAATTTCTCAAATTGGCAGCTCGAAAAGCATGAATAAAGAAATGTGTGTATACAAAGCACAATGCATGAATAAATGATTTAGCAAAACTCAGGAGGAATTTGAAAATGTCAAAATTATATATACCAAAAGGATATACACCGATTATAGATTATATGGAAACACAGAGAGCCATTAAAAAAATAAAGGACTTTTTTCAGCAGGAACTTGCATACGGTCTTTCTCTTCGCAGAGTATCGGCACCGCTTTTCGTAACGCCTACAAGCGGGCTTAATGATAATTTGAACGGAGTTGAAAGAACGGTAGATTTTACTGTTCTCGATATGAACGAAACAAAGGTTGAAATAGTACAGTCACTTGCGAAGTGGAAGCGAATGGCGCTCGGAAAATACAACATCCCGGTAGGGCATGGTATCTATACGGATATGAATGCGATAAGGCGTGACGAGGAGCTTGATAATCTTCATTCGATCTATGTAGACCAGTGGGACTGGGAAAAAACGATTTCAAAGGAACAGCGTACCGATGAATATCTTGAAGAAACGGTAATTACAATATATAACGCTCTTAAAAACCTCGGAGACTATGTAAACAGGCTGTACCGAGGGCTTCAAACAGAGCTCCCGAATGAAATATATTTTATAACTACGCAGGAGCTTGAGGACAGATGGCCGGATAAAACTCCGAAGGAAAGAGAAAACCTGATTGCGGAAGAAAAAAGAGCAGTGTTCATTAAGCAGATCGGAGGAAAGCTGGCATCCGGTGAAAGACATGACGGAAGAGCGCCGGATTACGATGACTGGGCATTGAACGGCGATATCATACTTTGGGATGAAATTCTCGAAAGCTCGTTTGAAATATCTTCGATGGGCATCAGAGTGGATGAAGAGGCGATGGACAGGCAGCTTGCGCTTGCAGGAGCAGATGACAGAAGAAATTTTGATTTTCACAAGGCGATCCTTAATAAGGAGCTGCCGTATTCGATCGGAGGAGGTATCGGTCAAAGCAGACTTTGTATGTACTTTTTAAGGAAAGCTCATATCGGCGAAGTACAGGTATCGGTATGGCCCGATGAAATGATTGAAGAGTGCAAGGCAAATAATATATTCCTGCTTTAAAAAGGAAAGCTATGAAATATGTAGATGTAATAATCGACAATAAATCAAAAGCTACAGACAACCTATATACATATGCATGTCCGTTTGATGATGTGGAAAAAGGTCGCAGAGTCAGTGTGACATTCGGAAAAGGCGACAGACCTAAGGAAGCATATGTGTTTGAGGTAAATGAAGAATG
>CAYRZK010000268.1:0-1588 GCA_964428785.1 uncultured Oscillospiraceae bacterium
CGAAGACAAGAAATATGCTTCAAGCTGACATCAACCGCCTTATGGAAGAGCTTGACAACATTGCCAACACCACTTCATTCAACGGCAAAAATCTCCTCTCAGGGGGCTTTGCTAACCAAGAATTCCAAGTGGGTGACCGTTCAAATATCACCGTAAAAACAACTATCGGTTCAACACAAAGCTCAAAAATAGGGCTTACTCGTTTTGAAACAGGAGAAAAAATCGGCAATGCTAATGGTATGAGTGCGGGAGGAAATATAAGGTTATCTTTAAAACAATATAATGGGATGGATGACTTTGACTTTGCAAGTGTAAATATTTCATACTCTGTTGGCACAGGTTTAGGTGTCTTGGTCGAGGAAATAAACCGCGTTTCAAATGAAACAGGAGTTCGTGCTTCTTATAATATCCAAACATCAGGGGTATTTTCAGTCCTTGCTTCAAATACAAGTAATGATTTTTCTATCAACGGTGTTACCATAGGACGCATTGACTATCAAGATAACGACCAAAACGGAGCTTTGGTAAATGGTATCAACGCTTATAAAGACACCACAGGCGTTACCGCAAGTTTGGGTGCGAACAATGAACTTGTTTTAACCTCAACAGACGGACGAGCTGTTTATATCGGAGGCTCAATTGGCGTAGGTTCAGGCATAGCACTTGATGACTATCATAATTTTGGGCGTCTTTCTTTGGTAAAAAATTCCGGTTCAGATATACTTGTAGGCTTAGTGGGACAAGCAATAAGCGTAGGAGCTGCGGCAATTGGCTTTGGTGGAGTTTCAACTGTTTCACAAGCCACTGTGTCTTTACGAGAAACCAAAGCTCCATTAGGTGCTTATGAAGCAGATGCTATGGGTATGTTTGGGTCGCATAGATTGGGAGCATACTTTATTTCAGGTGCGCCTTCTTCAAATGCTTTCTCAGTAGCGTATGGTATAGCAGTAACAGGCACTACTGTTCATGCTGGTTTGGTAAATTCTGCAAATGTGTCAATAGCTATCAATTTCGTAGGAGTTTATAGTGCAAATTTAGCACACAGCCTGGTATATGATACTGTTGATGGAAGACTTGTTATGAGCGATATTGGTGATTTTGAAAACGACCAAACCGCAGGTGTAACCACACTCAAAGGTGCTATGGCGGTTATGGATGTCGTAGAAACAGCGATTTTAAATGTCGATCAAATCCGTGCTGATATAGGTTCAGCCCAACAACAAATCGACTCAACCATAAACAACATCACCACAACTCAGGTGAATTTGAAATCCGCTGAAAGCGTCATTCGCGATGTGGATTTTGCCAGCGAAAGCGCGAACTACTCAAAAGCAAGTATTTTGGCACAAAGCGGTGCTTATGCCCTCGCACAAGCAAACGCTTCATCTCAATATGTGCTTCAACTCTTGCAGTAGCTTCGATACTTTGGACTACGCTACGGCATAAACTTCACAAGGGGAGCTTTCCTCCCCTTGATTTTTCATCTTTTTTTATCATTTGTCTTTACCTGTCATTGCGAGCGTAGCGAAGAATCCACAGGCTTTAAGGCAAATTTAAGGTATTTTGAGCGTAAATTTACAGGCTTTCA
>CAYRZK010000269.1:0-1583 GCA_964428785.1 uncultured Oscillospiraceae bacterium
ATGTATAATAATTCCGGGAATGTTTGATATGTTTCCGGAATTATTCGGATTATATGGTAGAAAAAGGACACCAATCTAATGGCAGAAAAAAGGGATTATTATGAAGTCTTAGGTCTCCAAAAAGGTGCGAGCGAGGATGAAATAAAGAAAGCTTTTCGTAAGCTGGCTATGAAATATCATCCTGACCGCAATCCGGGAGACAAAGAGGCAGAAGAAAAATTTAAAGAAATAAACGAAGCATACAGCATATTATCGGATCCTGACAAGAAGGATAAGTATGACAGATTCGGTCATGCCGGAGTGGATCCTAACGCAGGCTTTGGCGGCGGCGGTTTCGGCGGCGGAGGCTTTGGCGGATTTGAAGATATTTTTGATATGTTCGGCGGCTTCGGCGGCGGTTTTGGCGGTGCGGGCGCACGCAGGAACGGCCCGGCTAAGGGCAGAGATCTTCAAAAAGAAGTAACAATTTCGTTTGAAGAAGCTGCTTTTGGCACAAAAAAGACAATAAAAATCAATAAGTATGTTGAATGTGATGATTGTCACGGTTCGGGAGCAGCTCCGGGAACATCAAAGAAAACATGTCCGCACTGCAATGGTACAGGGCAGGTGAGAACGACACAGAGAACGCCTTTCGGGCAATTCCAGAATATTTCTACATGCCCTAATTGCGGAGGTACAGGGCAGGTTATCGAAACTCCGTGCAGTACATGTGGTGGCACGGGAAGAGTGCGTAAGGATGTTACATTATCAATCGATATTCCGGCGGGAGTGGATAATGATTCGGTAATTTCAATAAGAGGTCAGGGTGAACCGGGTGTGAACGGCGGATATGCGGGAGATCTTTATGTAGTCGTAAATGTGGCTCCTCATAAGGTATTTACAAGACGAGGAAACGATCTCTATCTTGAGCTTCCGATTACATTTGCTCAGGCAGCTCTCGGCGATACTATCACAGTACCTACATTAAGCGAAAAGGTGGCTTATAAGGTGCCGGCAGGTACTCAGCCCGGAACGACTTTCAGACTCAAGGGCAAGGGTATACAGGGACTCAGAAGCGGTAGAATGGGCGACTTATATGTTAAGGTCAACATAGAAGTGCCTACAAAGCTTAATAACAAACAAAAGAAAGCAATAGAAGAAGTCGGCAGAATTGTTGACGAGGATTGCTATCAGAAGAAAAAAGGCTTTGCTGAAATGCTTAAAGAAATGTTCAAGGACATAAAAGATAATAAGTAAAGCTTATGTAACAACAAAATATTAAAAGCGGTAATGCCCGGCAGCTGTACATATAAATGTGCTCCGTGCTTTGCATTACCGTTTTTTGCGTCTGCTTTGATTTTGTGATAAAATTAAAGCGCTGCGTGTATGCTTGCATATACGGCAAGTATTTTGTATGCGAAAGGGAAGCAAGAGGAAGAGAAAACAAAAAATATAAAGAAAAGACTAAAAAGGAGATCGTATGAAGAAGTTGTTATCGCTTGTAGCCGTATTGGTTATAGCAGTTACATTTGCATCGTGCAGTGACGGTGCGGAGCAGCCTGACAGGTTGGAACAGATTAAGGAAAAAGGATATATTGAATTTG
>CAYRZK010000270.1:0-1577 GCA_964428785.1 uncultured Oscillospiraceae bacterium
CGAGGGATGTGTAGAGCTTCTTAAATGCAGCGGCATTGGACTTTCGGGTAAAAATGTTGTTGTTATAGGAAGAAGCACCGTAATCGGCAAGCCTGTTTCGATGCTGCTTCTCAAAGAAAATGCGACCGTAACAATATGCCACAGCAGAACGCAGCAGCTGAAAAAGATATGCAGGGCGGCAGATATTATTATTGCATGCATCGGTAAGGGGAAGTATATCGACGGTGAATATCTCAGTAAAGGTCAGACGGTAATCGATGTAGGTATCAATTTTGATGAAGCCGGAAATATGGTCGGTGATGTTGACGGTGATGCGGCATTCTTGGCTGAGGTATCTGCGCTTACACCGGTACCCGGCGGTATAGGAGCAGTGACGACAACAATTTTGATGAAGCATGTTATCGAAGCGGCGGAACGCATTGCCGGATAATCGATTTAATGGATAATCAGGCTTACTGCATCTTAATAAAGAAAACAGTGAATGAAGTATATGCATAATAACCTCCCAAGCTTAATATCTTTTAAGAAGAGATATAGCACGGGAGGTTTTCTTATGCGAAATTCAGACAGAAAAGCAAAAGTGTATAATTTTTTAAAAAAATATGACAGGCGCAGAGCGGAGCGAATAACGAGTGCCTGTATTGCGGCGCTCATTATAATAGCCGGCGGGTATCTCGGGGTAAATCGTTTTATATCTGATGAACGCATAATAGATCTCGGAGAATACAGTGATACTGCTGTTACCATGAATGCTAACGATAGCAGAGGCAGTAATAATGAATCGGGAGATGTGCTCACGAGCGGACTGACGGTGAGCGCCAAAGCTGCACTTTTAATGGATGCCGGAACGGGGAAGGTGCTGTATGCATATAACGAAAATGACAGAAGACCTCCGGCATCGGTTACAAAGGTTATGACGATGCTGCTTGTGCTTGAAGCAGTAGACAGCGGTAGGATTTCTCTTGATGATACTGTGACGATTTCGGCTAAGGCGGCAGGTATGGGCGGCTCGCAGATGTATATGGAAGAGGGAGAAGAGCATACTCTTGAAGAAATAATGAAAGGCGTAGCAATGGTGAGCGCAAATGACGGATGTGTGGCTGCTGCCGAATATTTATCCGGCTCTGTAGATATTTTCGTGGAAAACATGAATAAGAGAGCAGCTGAGCTCGGAATGACAAATACCAATTTTGTAAATACAAACGGTCTGCCGGCAGCGGAGCATTACAGCTCGGCATATGATATCGCACTTATGTCACGAGAGCTGATGAAGCATATGGACGGGCGGGAATGGTTTACAACATGGCAGGACACCGTAACGGTCGGACTTCCCGGCAAAGAAAAAGCATTTGAGCTGACAAATACGAATAAACTGATAAAACAATATCAAGGTGCAATAGGGATAAAAACAGGCTTTACAAGCGAAGCAGGATATTGTCTTTCCGGTGCGGCGACACGAGACGATACAACGCTGATTGCTGTCGTGATGGGCTGCGAAACGAGCAGCATCAGACTTAAAGAAATAAGCGCACTCCTTGATTACGGATTTACCAATTATGAAACGGTATGTGTGGCAT
>CAYRZK010000271.1:0-1572 GCA_964428785.1 uncultured Oscillospiraceae bacterium
TTACAGCATATATTTTAACTGCGGCGCTGTTCATAGGTGCTACGGCGATATCATTTGCCGACAGGTCGGAGGATGAAATACAGGCGGAGCTTAAAGAAATTCAGGCTGAAAAAGCTGCTCTGCAGCAGACGCTGAACAGCGGCTCTGCGGTAGAAAACAGTCTTCTTAAAGAAGTGAGAACGCTTGATGCCAATATCGCTACACTTAATCTGGAAATTAAAGAGCTGAATATAACGATAGAATTAACCGAGGAGCGTGTAAACAAAGCTGAAGCGGAGCTTGGAACGGTAGAACAGGATATAAATCAGCAGCAAAAAGATCTCGGAGAGCGACTTGCCGCAATGTATATGAACGGGAATATAGGATATATAGATGTTATACTCGGTTCGAGCTCTATGTCAGAGCTCATGACGAATATCGACAGAGTACAGATGGTATATGATGCCGACAAAGAGATGCTTAAAGAGCTTGAGATACAGAGAAAGGTGCTGAATGCTCAAAAAGAATATCTCAATGGCTTAAAGTCCGAGCTTGAAGTAACCAAGGCTGATACTGCCGCAAAGGAAGAGCAGCTTGAGTCTGAGAGAGCTGTGGTTGCCGAAAAAAAAGCTGCAATAGAGGCTGACAATGATGCGCTTCAGGCACAGATAGATGCTTTTAATGCCGAAGCGAACAGACTTACGGCTGAAATTTTAAAGCTTCAGGGCAACGGAGAATTCGTCGGCGGAGGTTTTACATGGCCGGCTCCGGGGTATTCGAGAATTACATCGGGATTCATACAAAGAACAAATCCGCTGACAGGCAAGTGGGAGCAGCATCTCGGTATGGACATAGGTGTTCCGGCAAATTCGGCTGTCGTGGCGGCGAACGCCGGTACAGTAATAAAGGCAGGCTGGAACAACAGCTACGGCTGGATGGTAATGATAGACCATGGCGGCGGTCTTGTAACGCTGTATGCGCATAATAATAAGCTGCTGGTATCAACGGGCGATGTTGTGGCAAAGGGACAGCAGATTTCGCTTTCGGGCAGCACGGGAGACTCTACAGGGCCTCATCTGCATTTTGAAGTTAGAGTAAACGGGAAGGTTACAGACCCTTCAGCGTATGTGACATATGGTATGTAGGTATGAACGAATTAAATCCGATAATAATTGAATTGCTTAAGCAGCGTGGGATATCTGAAAAAAATGATATAGCAGAATTTTTGTCGGAAAAACCGCAGAAAACATATGATCCATTCCTGCTTGCGGATATGCAGGCAGGAGTGGATTTAATATTGTCAAAAATAAGTGCGGGAGAGAAGATTTGCATTTACGGTGATTATGATGCGGACGGTATTACGGCAATATCGCTTTTATGGAATGTGCTTAAGCATCTTACAGATAATCTCGTATATTATATTCCGTCAAGGTTTGATGAGGGATATGGGCTTAACAAGGATGCCATTAAAGCCATTAAGGATGACGGTGCGGGGTTGATAGTTACGGTGGACTGCGGCAGTGTGTCATATCATGAGGTGGAGTATGCCAAAGAAATAGGCATGGATATAATGGTGACGGATCATCATAGTAT
>CAYRZK010000272.1:0-1567 GCA_964428785.1 uncultured Oscillospiraceae bacterium
ACATGGATTTCTTTCATGCCTCTGCCTTGCTTATCTTAAGAACCTTTGTCATGCCTATCATACAATTTTCAAGAACAGTCATATTATCAAAGAGATTAAAGCTTTGAAATACCATTCCCACCTTGGAACGATACTCAGCCGGATTAACTCCCTTTTCAAGAATATTTTCACCATTATATATCACTTCTCCGCCTGTCGGCTTTTCAAGAAGATTGATACAACGAAGCATTGTTGACTTTCCTGAGCCGGAAGCGCCGATTACTGTAGTTACATCGCCTCTTTTTACGCTAAAATTGATATCCTTAAGTACCACATTTGTTCCGAATGCCTTGCTTAGATGCCTTACTTCAATTACATTTTCACTCATTGCACTAACCCTCCATTTCTGCCATTTCAGCAAATTTCTTTGCCTTCTTGTCGTTGAACTTATATGTTCCTGCTGCCGCTACCTTTGGATCGAGCGCCGCAAGCTCATAATTGTCCGGGCCGTCCATCTTATTTTCAAAGAATCTGAGAATACGAGAGCATATAAATGTAAGAATGAAGTATATGATCATCGCAATCGTGAACGCTTCAAAGTAGGTATAATATGTTCCTGCCACTGATTTTGTCGTATAGAATATTTCAACTACACTGATTACGGAAAGCACACAGCTGTCCTTAATATTTACGATAAGATTGTTTCCTATCTGAGGCATTATGTTTCTGAGTGCCTGAGGAAGTACTACATAAAGCATCGTCTGGAAGTGCGTCATTCCTATTGCCTTTGCACCCTCCGTCTGACCCTTGTCAATCGAAAGTATGCCGCCTCTTACAGACTCCGCCATATATGCGCCTGTGTTGATGGAAACAATAAAAATCGCCGCTGTCCACATGTTCATGTTAATACCGAAAAGCATTGCCACTCCGTAGTATATAAACATTGCCTGAACCATCATCGGAGTTCCTCGGAAAAACTCTACATATATGTTAAGTATAAGCTGAGCAAGCTTCACCAAGAACCAATGAAGCGGGCGTTCCTTTCTTTCTGTCGGAATAGTCTGTACGATACCAACTCCAAAACCTATTATACAACCTATAAGCGTACTGACTATAGCAAGTACCATTGTCACATATATTCCGTGGGCAAATGAATCTCCATATTCAAAGAACAGGAACACTACCCTTTCCCAAAACCTTTCCGGTAACATTATCTAAAATTCCTCCTATTATTACTGTCCGTATTTTTGCGAATGACTGCACATGCTTAAGAGCATGTGCAGATTTCAAATCATATTACAAATTAGTTGTTGAGCGGCTGAATGTCGATAGCGTCCTGCATGATATCTGCATAATCGTCTTCTGTCATAGTCTCAAGCACTGAATTTATTGCTTCACGAAGTTCATCATTGCCCTTCTTGAGAGAAACACCGATATTGATTTCTTCATCAGATACTTCAAATGCTCCATCTGTTCCCGAAAAATCAAGAAGTGTGAAATTGTCATATACAACACATGCTGCCATCGCTGTCGGCATATCTGTTACTACGAGGTCACAAGTACCTGCATTAAGAGCAACGAGCATAGT
>CAYRZK010000273.1:0-870 GCA_964428785.1 uncultured Oscillospiraceae bacterium
TATCCCAGAGCACCCGAATATCCCTTGTGAAAAAGCGAAGGGAAATCCGGCTTTGCGTTTTCTTCCTCCAGAACATACTCAGAAGAATCCCAAAGGAAAGATACTGCGACAGTGCCGTGGCCAGTCCTGCACCGCCAACGCCCATATCCAGGCCAAAAATCAGCAGCGGATCCAGCAGCATATTCACAATGCCGCCGATGGTCAGTCCGATCATGGCCAATGCCGCACTTCCTTCATAGCGCAGAATATTATTCATTACACAGCTGGTTGTCATGGCAGGCGCTGCAATTAAAATCCACACACCATACTCCACTGCGTAAGGCAAAATGGTCTCGGTACTGCCCAGCAGCCGCATCAGCGGTTCAATGCCAATCAATCCTGCTGCCAAAATCAGCACACCGCACAGCAGCGCCCAGAAAAAGCCGGTAGATGCATAACGGCTTGCCTTTTCCGTGTGCTTGCTGCCCAGCATCCGACTGATATTACTGCCTGCACCGTGGCCAAACATAAACCCGAACGCCTGTAAAATCGCCATAATACCAAACACCACGCTGGTTGCACCGCCTGCACTCAAAGAAACCTGACTGACAAAATAAGAGTCTGCCATATTATAGATATTGGTAATCAGCATACTGATCGTAGTCGGAATTCCTAAACGAAGGACCAGTCCGGCCACCGGTGTCTGTGTCATTTTTTTGTACTGCGTATCCTGTATTGTTGTATCTGCCTGCATATTATCCGCTCCTTCGTTGTATGCTGCATAGAAAATCGGTCACAGAAACTGCCCGACCAAACGGCCGGGCAGTTTCTGTATTTTCCTATTACGGTCAATCCTGATATACGTGGGGCTTAAGCACACCCACAAAGGGT
>CAYRZK010000273.1:880-1561 GCA_964428785.1 uncultured Oscillospiraceae bacterium
AAGGGTAAATTCCGATAATAGCCCTCATAATCCAGACCCATGCCAACCACAAAGGCATTGGGCACATTAAAGCATACATAGTCTGCTTCCAGCTCTTCCACACGGCCTTCCGGCTTATCCAGCATGGTGCAGATCTTCACCGACCGGGGGTTGCGGGTACGGAACATTTCCGTGATTTTCTTCAGGGTATGGCCAGAATCCAGAATATCTTCCAAAATCAGCACATCCCGTCCGGCAATATCATGATCCAGATCCTTCAGGATATTCAGCACACCGGTGGACGTGGTGCCAACATAGGACTTGACGCTCATAAAATCCACCTGCATGGGGATGGTAATTGCCTGGGTCATAGCGGCGTAGAACGGAACGACACCGTTGAGGATGCCCACCACCACAGGATCTTTGCCGCGATAGTCCTCACTGATCTGCGCTGCTACTTCCTGGATTCTGGTGTGCAGCTCTTCCTGCGAAATCAGGATGCGTTCAATATCCTGCATCATATCCGTCTTATGTCTGTTCATTGCTGTCAGTCTCCTCTTTTTCCATGTGTAAAATCCACGCCGGTTCTCCAGGTCTGGCACTGCGCGCCTCATTCATAGCCAAACCGCAAACTGCAATCACACCGGCTGCATCCTCCAGCACCGGCAGTCGGCTTCGACAGGCGGCGGGAATTTTCCGGTC
>CAYRZK010000274.1:0-1555 GCA_964428785.1 uncultured Oscillospiraceae bacterium
AGCCGTACCAGAAAGGCAGAACCACTGCGGTGATCGTACAGGCGCTTGCTCCAGTATTTGGGGATCAAAGCCATGGCGCGCTCGCCTACTTTTTTGTAGCGAATGCTGGCACCGTCACAGACGGTGTCGTTGCCGAAGAGCAGATCAAAGAGCTTGCGCTCAAAGGGACGGCGCTCATTTCCCATATCCATACGGCGATGGAGAATTACGTGGCCGGACGGGTTGATATAGAAGGAAAGATAGCCAAGTGTGGCCCAGTAGCTGACCAGCATATTGAAATCTGCGTCGCCACCGGCCAGCAGGAAGGGCAAATCACCGGGATTGACGCCATCGGGAGGCAATGTCCGGCT
This sequence comes from uncultured Oscillospiraceae bacterium, assembly GCA_964428785.1. Classification (GTDB taxonomy): domain Bacteria; phylum Bacillota; class Clostridia; order Peptostreptococcales; family Anaerovoracaceae; genus QAKD01. The sequence continues at coordinate 351 of CAYRZK010000274.1, forward strand.
TGGTGCCCGCAAAGGCGCATTGCGCAGGCCGCGCCACCACAGTAGTACCGCCACGGCCAGAACAAGCACGGTCAGTACCGTCAGCACGGTGGACATTGTACCGGTGGAGAAATTGCCGGAGAAATAGCCGTCGGGCAGTGTCAGCAGCATGGTCAGCGAGTCACTGTCCTGCAAAATATCGTTGACCATGGCAGTTACAGCAGTATCCAGCTGATCGATGGTCATATAGTCCTCGATGATCTCACCGTAATAGCCGCTGGAGAAATCCGGCCGACTGGTGAAGGCGTGGGGAAGATTGACGGCAAGAGAGATGCTGCCGACCCGGTAATCCTGCGCCACCAACAGGGGAAGGGAGAGCTTCTGGCTTTCTTCACCGGCGCTCACCAGCCCGTCCTGGGTATAGGTTAGTGTAAAGGTTTGGTCACCGGTAAATCCGGTTTTATTGGTGACGGTCAGATAACGGAGGCCATTTTCTGCGGAGGATTTGGTTTTATAACCTTCCACTTTTCTGCTTTTGGAAGTCTCAGGAAAGGCAAAACGCAGGGTTTCGGGCGTGTTGACAACAGACATCTGCATGACCTGGGTCACAGTTGCCTTACCGCTGCCATCCAGCACCACAGTAATCTGTACAGAGCGGATGGCCGTTTCACCAGCCAGCAGATCAATGGGGGTAGTTTGCGGCGGCTGTGCGGCTTCTTCGTCCTGCTCTTCTTCGAGTGTTGGCTCGGCCAGATCGGAATCTGCTTCCGGTTCAGCTTCGGCTTCTGGTTGAGTCACGGCTGGCTGGTCGTCCAGCGGTTCGGCCTGTACGGTCGGAAACAGCAGCATCAGACAGCACACAGCCGTCAAAAATACTGCAAGAAATCGTTTCATGGTATTCCTCCTGTGATGATCGATAACACATTTTTATAAAAGTCGATAAAATTGCAGTATAAAGTGTACCATATCCCGGCAGAAAAGGCAAGAACGCCCTGCGCTTCCGGACGGGTTCCGCGATGTTTTGGTAATTCTCCGATTTACTTTGCTTCTGGAATGTGTTAAGCTGTAAGAAGATATGCAAATTTCCATGTTGGAGGATTTTACCATGGTTCAAGTGTTTCACAAAGGCGCGTATCTGCTTGATGGCCAGATGGTCTTTGCAGAGGACGCACAGCAGGTGCTGACGCCGGATCAGGCGCGGCAGAAAACCATTGCCTATTCCATAC
>CAYRZK010000275.1:0-1553 GCA_964428785.1 uncultured Oscillospiraceae bacterium
GATAGCCTACATAATAAAAGTAAGCCTTAAAATATCCGTAATAATATTCGTTACTCATCCTCTTAACAGACATCATTGATAATTCCTCTTAATCTTTATATAAGCTTTTACATTTCCTTGGCTGTATACGCCTTGCCAAAGCCTTGTTTTATTTCTAAAAACAAATAATTTGAAAAATAATTGTTCCCAAATACAATCATAGAATACTATCACTTCAAGACTTTGTCAACCCAAAATTTAAAAGATTACAAAATATAATTACAGAACTATCACATAAAGCAATCCCCCGCACGAAATGCCGTGCGAGGGATCAATCGTTTTATGCAGCCTTAGCTGTATAAGGCTTTGCATTTTCCTTTATGCTCTTACATATGCGGTATCTGCTCGCTTTTTAATTTCCGTAGCAGTTACAGAAAATAATTACAAGTAAAAGGAAAAAGAATAATAAGCTTGTGTCTACACCTTCGCCGTTGAAAATTCCACATCCGTTTGACATATTTATTCACCTGCTTCTTTCAAAATTTTGTTTTGTAATATAAAATATGTCTATACGCCGTTTTGTGTTACTGCATTATCAGATTTTTTCGTAAACGCATCCCGGCAAGCCTGTGTCAAACCTGCATATGCTCCTATATCCGCAGTATGCGCATGCCGACGAATCGCCGGTGCGCTTCGGGCGTGCCGCTATATCACCGGCAAGCAGCTTATTTACAAGCTCGTCTATCTTTCTGTCAAACGCTGTTTGCAGCTCTCCGAATTCTTCTCTGCTCATCACCGCTCCGGTATATTGATATTCATTTTCGGCACGACTGCTCGCTTCGCTCTGCGCTATGCCCTTTTCCGGTTTGGCTTTTACCTTTTTCAGATTTACCACCACATCCGAATATTGATTCATATTTGCTTCTATATTTTCAATATTATTAAAGCTGTCCACCGCAAGACCGTTCATCCTGAATTCTTTTCTTATGCTGTCCGCAATATCGCTTGCAATCTCACATTTGCTTTTACCGTCTTCTTTCAGATCAGCATCCTTTATCAAAAAATAGAATATCCCGGCAGGCTCTCGCACCGTTTCTCCGTCTGCCGCAAAGCCTTGCAGCTCGTCATGCTTCTCTGTACTTTTCTGTCTCGAAGCCGCCTTGAGATACAGCATCAGCTGCAATCTCCATCCGCCTCTTGCTTCATCGTTATTCCACTTCTCTTTTCCGGATTTATAGTCAATGACCTTCACGGCGCCATTTCCGAGAATATCAACACGGTCAATCTTGCCCTCGATATATGCTTTGCCGCTCGCTGTGTCTACTTCTATCGCCGAAAACACCTTCTCTTCACTGTGCCCGAAGCCCTCTTCAAAAAACATTTGCTTAATATCGCCGGCTCTCGCTTGGCACACAAGCGCCCATGCCGCCTCACATAGAGTTTCGCACATCCTATCCTTTCTGTAAGCCTCTTCATTGCCGGATGTCATCAAGCCCTCTTTGTATTTGGCAGCTTCATTCTCTGTAATTTCTTTTATAAGCGCATCGCACGCTTCTCGTGACACGGAATACCAC
>CAYRZK010000276.1:0-1549 GCA_964428785.1 uncultured Oscillospiraceae bacterium
GGGCTAAGAGACTCGACAAGCAGTGCAAGAACGGAAGAGTGATGAAGGTGGGAGGCAAGATTCCTGCCAATGCTCAGGCAGCGGAATAATAAGGCATGAAGCTTGCGAATAGAACATATAATATATGAAAATTCAATGTGCAGCAGCAATATTTATGCAAGATTGTGAATTGTCATAACTAACAAAGATATTGTGGCTAAATGAAATGATTATGTACGAAAAGTGCCTGTGTGTGAAAACGCATGGGCACTTTTTGCAGTGGCATATCAATGAGCTGTGGCTGGTATGGCATCCGAGATGGTTTGGGCTTTCTCAAAAGTGTGTGTTTCTTTGGACGGGCAGAGCTACATGTTCGATGGGTGTTGCATAATATTACGGGAGCATGTATAATGTCTTTAATATGCAGGAAATATTGCTTGCGATATTTCCTGCATGGCAAAAAAGTCTGCTGCTGAAAATTTAATCAGTGAAGCCGACTTTCGTATAAAATAATTTGCAGGGGGGAGAAAAACAAATGGCATATTGCAGAAATTGTGGAAGTGAACTTGATAATAATGCAGCATTTTGTCCGAATTGCGGAATGGCACAGATTCCGGAAACAGGCAATTCAAATTATACACCGGCGCCGATTCAGGTAGATAACGGCGGCTTCGGATGGGGGCTGCTGGGATGCTGTATTCCGATTGTCGGTCTTGTGCTTTGGCTTGTATGGAAGGATACTAAGCCGAAAACAGCCAAAGCCGTTGGTATCGGTGCGCTTGTAAGCGTAGGAATAAGCGTGGTATATTATATATTGATAGTTGGCTTTGGAATAATCAGAGTTCTGCTGTAAGCACAGTCTATGCGAATGCAGGTAAAAATAAAGCAGACCTTGTATAAATGGCTTCCGAGGATTTTCGGCTGCCACTGCCGTGATGACAGATCGTTTCATTATAAAGGTAAGAGGTTTCCGATATGTGCGAGATGTACGGGCGAGCTTGCAGGTATGTGTTTGGGTGCTTTGAGCTTTGCTTTTATTAAGCCGAGGCTTATATTGCTCATAATGCTAATGCTGCCGATGACAGCAGATGGATTCATCCAGCTGACAACGCCTTATGAAAGTAATAATATGCGGAGGCTGTGGACAGGCATATTATTCGGATATTCACTTGTGACGCTTTTTAATGTTTCGACTGTATGGGCATTTGAATATGGAAAGGCTTTCGGCGAGAAACTTTTGAGCATATAATATATAAAGGTGTATGAATGAGGTGCGGATTTTGAAAATTCGCACTTTTCGTTTTCTCAGCTTGAAAAACCTCAAAGGCATATATATAATTAAAATATATATGTGTGTTCAAGAGCAGTGAAGAGGGAGAAAAAATGTTCACATTAAATCAACTCGAAATGTTTAAGCTTGTTGCGGATACCGGCAGCTTTAACAAGGCGGCTGAAAGGGCATATGTTACGGCAAATGCCGTTATGAAGCAGATAAACAATCTTGAAAATGAGCTTGATGCGGTACTGTTTGTGAGGACTTTCAGAGGACAGCAGCTTACGCTTGCCGGGG
>CAYRZK010000277.1:0-1544 GCA_964428785.1 uncultured Oscillospiraceae bacterium
ATTCCAGGCTATCGCAGACGACAAGGCGGAATAATTACAGACGAAGTTTTAAGCATGCTGCATCAGGCAGCTTAAAATCGGCGTAAAGCCAATAAATTAAAATCAATCGGCACAAAGCCGTATCCAAACAGTTTGAAAAGGAGAAATAAAATGAATAAGGAACAGATCATCGAAGCTATAAAAGCTATGACAGTTTTAGAATTAAACGAGCTCGTAAAGGCTTGTGAAGAAGAATTCGGCGTATCAGCAGCAGCTCCTGTAGCAGTAGTAGGTGGAGCAGCAGCAGGTGGAGCAGCAGAAGAAGAACAGACTGAATTCACAGTAGTTCTCGCTTCAGCAGGCGCAGAAAAGATTAAGGTTATCAAGGTTGTTAGAGAAATCACAGGTCTCGGACTTAAGGAAGCTAAGGATCTCGTAGATAACGCTCCAAAGAACATCAAGGAAGGCATCGAAAAGGCAGAAGCAGAAGCTATCAAGGCTCAGCTCGAAGAAGTTGGCGCAACTGTAGAAATGAAATAGTTAAAGCCGAAATGCTTATCAAAACCGATTTGAGATTTTATCTCAAATCGGTTTTTTTTGAAAATTTTTCCGGTAATTATTGACTAATTGACAGACTTGTGCTAATATATTAGACTGCCACGCAAATTTTGTTTTGCAAGTTTTTGTGTGCGTAAAAAGAGGATATTTCTTTGAGATTATAAGGAGTGATGAATATGCCACAGCCCGTAAAATTCGGTAGAAAAACACGCATGAGCTTTTCGAAGATAAACGAAGTAGCTGAAATGCCGAACCTTATTCAGATACAGACGGACTCTTATGACTGGTTTATAAAAGAGGGTATTCGAGAAGTATTTGAAGACATTTCTCCAATCAAGGATTACGCAGGTAATCTTATATTGGAGTTCATAGATTATTCTTTGTCAGATCCTCCAAAGTATGAGCAGGAAGAATGCAAAGAGAGAGATGTAACATATGCAGCTCCGCTTAAAGTTAAAGTAAGACTCGTTAATAAAGAAACCGGAGAGGTCAAGGAACAGGAAGTTTTCATGGGAGATTTCCCAATCATGACCGAAAAGGGTACTTTTATATATAACGGTGCGGAAAGAGTAGTTGTAACACAGCTTGTTCGTTCACCGGGACCTTACTATGATGTTACGGTAGACAAGTCTAACAACAAATTGTATTCAACACAGATAATACCTAACAGAGGTGCATGGCTTGAATATGAAACCGATTCCAATGAGATTATTTCGGTAAGAGTTGACCGTACAAGGAAGCAGCCTGTTACAACACTTCTTCGTGCGCTCGGATTCGGTACGGATCAGGAGATTATTGATATTTTTGGAGACGATGCACGCCTCAGAAAGACTCTCGAAAAAGACTCGACGGATAATTACGAGGACGGTCTTAAGGAAATCTACAAGAAGCTCAGACCGGGCGAACCGCCTACTGTTGAGAGTGCAAAGTCACTGCTTGATGCACTGTTCTTTGACCCTAAGAGATACGATCTTGCAAAGGTGGGTCGTTATAAGTACAACAAGAAG
>CAYRZK010000278.1:0-1539 GCA_964428785.1 uncultured Oscillospiraceae bacterium
GTTGTGAGCTGTAGGCGCTATTCTCCCTGCCTGAATTATTTCATTTAATACTTCGCTTTCGATAGGCTTGTCAGAAAATTTTCTTACGGAATATCGTGCTTTTGCTAAATCGTAAAAACTCATTGGCTTTTCTCCTTATTTTCCAAAATATAATATTAATATATACTACATTTTATGAAATTACAACATGTGTTTCGCCAATGTAAAAACCGGTGTAGCTTATCCTGATAGTTCCTAATGATATGTGCTAATTCATGCTTTGCGGCACAGTCTTGCGCAAAAATGCTTGCGGAGTAATATATGTGTATGATAAAATTTTCAAAACGCTTTGACACTTTAAAATGCCGAGGCTGATTTTTTAACAAGCAGTACGGTATTTCGTAAGGCAGCGTGAATATATGAAATTTTGATCGGGGGGGGTAACACCATGAAAGACAAACAAATTAAAATTTTACTCGTTATCGTATGCATACTTCTTATGATTAACCTCTTCCAAATAGGAAATTTTAAAATTGAAGTAAGGAATAAATACAGCCAGCTTTCAAACAGCGTTTCGACAGTGCGCAGCGAGATGAGCAACATTACATCAAATGTTTCAAGAACGCTTGAGCAGGAAGCCAGCATTATTGCCAAGAAGGATTTCAGCTTCGGCGATGCTGATATGGAGACACTCAGCGTAGTGCTGAATGTTTATGTGACTCCTAAGGAATACAGCGACACAAAAACAACAGGTACGCTATATATAGGTGATAAGGCATATAAGATGATAAAGAAAGACGGTGCGTTTGTGATGTCTGAGCCTGTTTCGATGTTTGAAATATGCGATGACATGACAGTTGTGTTTAAGGACGGAGACACGGTGCGTTCGGAGGAGCTCGGCTGGAGTATGGAGCCGAGGTATGAAGCTCTTATCGTTACTTACGGAAGATATGAGGGTAGCTGGAGAGGTACATGTGATGTGGCAAAAAAAGTATACATGGCAAGCTTTGACGGAAGAATGAGCCTGGAATGTATAGGAAACAGTGATTTGTCGTATATGAAAAAGGCGGAGCTTGCATATTTTATTGATGGTAAGCAGATAAAGAGCGAGAAGCTGGATATCGGTAAAAATGAGCGAGATGGCAGTGACTTTTTGACTTCCTATGACATTAAGGAAACAGTAAATATTCCGTACGGAAGTGCGCTTGAGATTTGCACGATAGTTACGGACAATATCGGTCTAAAGCATGTAAATACTCTTGAAAGAATTGTTGTTGACAGCGATGGTGCACTGTCAAACGATGATGATGAATGGGAATGGCGTGGCAGTGAGGATACGATTTACGATGCGGACGGCAATTGCCTTTATTCACCATATGCATATGACGGCATAAGCTGATAATAAAGGCTTAACCATCTGAATCACATAGAAATTGGCAGTCAGAGGAGCAGCAGGCATAAGGTCGGCTGCTCATTTTGCACTCATTTTGAGATTGTCGTTTTGTGCTTGTCAATGAACGCTCTCTTGGATATAATTATAAAATAATAGCTGTTTGGCGG
>CAYRZK010000279.1:0-1534 GCA_964428785.1 uncultured Oscillospiraceae bacterium
GTGCCGTCATATATGAACATGCTTTCTGCGCTCCCTGCCGAAAAGCCGATCTCGCTTATCGACTCGATCATTTCCGTTCCCGGCGGATTGCTTATTCCGAGCATCGTAAAGTATTCCCTGTATGGCAGGTAATAGTTAAATACAGCCTTGACGGAAAGCATATTCATTACTTCTTCATATTGTATATCTGTAATTTCTTCAACAAATTCGTCGCCTGTGGATATAGCGCTTGTTACACCCTGCAATATCGCAATATTGCCATCTGCATTTTCTTCATCGTCTGTATCCCAACACTCCGCTACAGCACTGTCAATCCGTGCATATGTATCATTATCAAGGCATATATCGATATGAGACGGAATAATAAGCTTCTCCGGCTTTTCAGTCTCCACAGTGCTGTCTCCGAGTGTCAAAATCTTATTAAATCTTATATCTCCCAGCGTGATATCGTGCCAAAAAAAATACAAAAGTAGTATTGTCTGTAAAAACAATACTACTAAAACGATGGACTTGATTTTTTCTGTTATATATCCATTTTCACGGTTTTTCATGTACTGATCCTAATTACCGAATATTGATTTGAGAAGCGATTGCAGGAAGTTGTTCATACCTGTATTCTCTTTTGTAAAGACATCTTCCGTTTCCGTTTTTTCCTTTACGCTTACCTTGCGTGTTGTTTCGTATATGACTTTGCCGCTTGAGTCAAGCGTATCTACCCTCACAACATAATCTCCGACTGCGACATTTTCAAGCTTTTTTGTATAAAAGCTCAGGTCTGAGGTCGGCACAAACTGTTCCGACACAAATATGGATTCCAGCTTGATTGTTTTTTCTTGTGTAGCTGTTCCGTCCGCCGATGTTACCGTCCGAGTGACAGATGTTTCCTTTAAAACATTTACCACTATCGTTTCCCGCTTTGTAAGCTTTACGGATATCAGCAAATTGCTGGAGGTAACAGGCGTACCTTGTACAGGATTAACGATTGTAATATTCGGATCTGCATCGGCTGCAAATGCACATACCGCACTTCCGAGTACCATTACAAGTATAAGCAAAAAAGCAACGATTCTTTTTTTCACTGTTTCCTCCTTTCTGCGCATCTATAATACGCTGCTGTAATATTTCAAGCTGCATCAATTCTCTTCGCATCGATTTAATCTGCAATAAATCGATATAAGATAAATTGTCAAACCGGTCATGATAATCCATATTAGTGTTTATAGTATACAACATCTATATTACAGACATATTACAGCCGGTTTAAGACACATTTACATTTGATGCATCCTTTATTTATGCCGCCATCGTATATCGCCCGAAGTTTGACAGTTACACTGCTTAAAAACGCTGCAAGCCTTGAAAAGCACAATTTTTTATCAAAGCTTTCGGAAACCTTTTGTAGTACTTTTATCATGCTTATGATATAATTTGATTATTTTTTCATTTTGCTATATATAATTGTTAGCAAACCTGCAAACAAAAGGGAAACATTAATTATCACATGCAAAATGTGCACAAAACAGCATCCTTATTC
>CAYRZK010000280.1:0-1530 GCA_964428785.1 uncultured Oscillospiraceae bacterium
TAAGAACTTGGGCGATGATAATTTTCACTATATGTCCTTTTGAGATGAATTTGGCTTAAAATTTGAAAAAATTCAAGCAAATGAGCCTAAATTATACCAAATTTTATCAAATAAGGCACACCAAAGCGGTGTGCTTTTTATCAAGAAAAGGTTAAGTAAGGCGTGATGAAATTCACCCAAGGGATTCCAACGAGCATATAAATTACCATATAAATAAAGGCAAAAATCGCTCCTAGTTTAAAGAAAGTTGGACTGCTTATGTAATGGCTTCCATACCACAGAGGCGAACAACCTGTCCCATAAGGCGTGATGATACCCATAAAGCCCATAGGTAAGCATAAGATAAGCATTGTTTGAGCGACATCAAGTCCGCTAACAGCATTAGCAAGGGTTACATAAATGGCGATGAGTGCGGTTACATAGGCTGTGCCTGAGGCAAATAAATATCTCATCAAGTGGAAAGTAAGTAGCAAGATAAGCATAGCCCAGAAAGTGTCAAATTCTTTAAGCCAAATTTTGATAATCTCTCCCGCCCAGTCAAGATAGCCGACATTTTTAAGCCCAGCAGCCATAGCCACAAGGGTAGCAAACCACACAAGAGTACTCCAAGCAGCTTTGTTAGACAAAAAGTCCTGCCAAGTAATCACCCCACTCGCACACATTAGCACGATGACAAGCAAGGCTGTCGTGGTGGCGTTGATACCAAACACACTTGAACCTACCCAAAGCACAAGCCCTATAAGACAAATAACTATCATAAGGATTTCTTTTAGGCTTATTTTGCCAAGCTTTTTACTTTCTTCTTTCGCCCATTTGACAACCTCAGCCGAGCCTTTAATCTCTGGCGGATAGATGAGATAGCACATTAAAGGCGTGATGAGGAACAAAATCAAGCCCACAGGAGCAAAGGCGATGAACCAGCCCGACCAATCGACAACTTTCACGCCTTGGTCGTGTAAAAGCGAAAGAGCAAGGGGATTTGGTGCTTGTCCTGTGAGGAAAATAGAGCTTGAAACACAGGCTGTGGCAAGTCCTGTCCATACCAAATACGCACCGATTTTGCGAGGAGCGTTATCAGGCGTGCTGCCAAACATAGCTGAAATAGAAGTAACCACAGGGAAAATCGTCCCTCCACTTCGTGCGGCATTGCTTGGGATAAAGGGAGCTAGAATTCCATCGACTATAGCTATAGCATAGCCTAGTCCAAGTGTGGATTTACCGAGTTTGCTTACCAAAAAAAGAGCAAGTCTAGCCCCCAAGCCCGTTTTAGAAAAGCCAACGCCAATGGTAAAGGCAGCAAAAATCAGCCAAACAACAGCATTTGAAAAGCCGCTCAAAGCCCAATTTATAGCAGTTGCTGGTTTTATCACAGCACCATCAACGCCCGAGCCAACGGGACCTACCTTTAACAACGCAGCCACAGTGATACCAATAACGCCAATAAGTGCAGCAGGGATAGGCTCTAAAATAAGAGCAACGATGAGAGCAAGAAATATAGAAGCGTAAAGCCACGCATTCATACTTAAACCA
>CAYRZK010000281.1:0-1526 GCA_964428785.1 uncultured Oscillospiraceae bacterium
GTTATCGGCGGATACTCGGTACTCACTTACAGCAAGTAAGCTCCGTTCCTCGCACCGCCTGCTGCCTTGCAATTCGCAAAAAATCCTGCGCTCGAAAGAGATGGTATTCGGTGCGTAAATGTATCTTTACATTTGTATCCGATACATAATGCTTAAAATAGATACAAGTTCATAACAATAAGAAATGTTACCTGCGTTTTATAAAGGCGCAGGTAATTTTAATTATTTTGCAAAAGGAAGTCGTGCGACTTTTCTACAATTTCTTTTATAAGAGAAACTATTGATGTTTTTCGTAACTTCTGCTATAATAAAAGAAAAAATTGGGATGGTGATTGTGATGATTGTGCGTGAACGATATATGTGCTTAATCCGGGACTTCATGGATAAGCCGGTGATCAAAATTATAACAGGTATGCGGCGAAGCGGTAAGAGTGCGCTTTTGGAGTTGACTCGGCAAGAGTTGTTGAGCCGGGGTGTCAATTCAAAGAACATTATTTTTATCAATTTTGAGTCTCTGCGGTATGAAGCATTGAAGAACTACAAAGCCCTGTATGCGGAAATTGCCGCAAAAGCGGAGCAAGCAGACGGGCGGGTGTATATCCTTCTGGACGAGATACAGGAGGTCAACGCATGGGAGAAGGCCATCAACTCCATGCGAGTGGATTTTGACTGCGATATTTATGTGACAGGCTCTAATGCAAAGCTGCTTTCCGGCGAGCTTGCAACATTGTTGGCTGGACGCTATGTGGAGATACAGGTCTATCCGCTGGATTTTGGGGAGTATATCGACTTTGCCGCAGAGAATGCGGATGAAGCGAAATTATCCAAGCAGGAGCATTTTGCAAACTTCCTTCGTTTTGGTGGTCTGCCGGGTATACATCAGATGAAATGGGAGGAAAGTATGGTCATGCAATATTTGCATGATATCTATAATTCCGTCCTCTTGAAAGATGTGATCGCACGGAACAAAATCAGGGACACGGCATTGCTGGAAAGTATCGTTCTGTATCTCATGGACAATGTTGGAAACATCTTTTCTGCAAAAACCATTTCCGATTTTCTGAAAAGCCAGGGGCGCAAGCTGAGCACGGAAACAGTCTATAATTACTTGAAGGCATTGGAAAGTGCGTTTCTAATTCACAAGGTCGTCCGATTTGATATCAAGGGCAAGCGGATACTGGAAACGCAAGAAAAATATTATCTCGCTGATTTGGGATTGCGCCATGCTGTGATGGGTTATCGGGATAATGATATTGCCGGTATTTTAGAAAATACGGTGTATCTGGAACTGCTGCGCCGTGGCTTTTCCGTCAACATTGGCAAGCAGGATGTGGCGGAGGTCGATTTCGTGGCAAACAGAGCTGATGAACGGGTCTATATTCAGGTTTGCTATGTGCTGACGCCTGAAAATACAGACCGTGAGTTTTTACCCTTGGAGGCTATTTCCGATAATTACGAAAAGCTGGTTCTGTCTACGGATACGCTGCTGCGGATCAATCGTGGTGGTATCCGGCAGAAGAACATCG
>CAYRZK010000282.1:0-1524 GCA_964428785.1 uncultured Oscillospiraceae bacterium
GCTCACAATATATGAAAACGGTGAAGTGGAGTATAGAGCGGATGTTTCGGACGGGTAATGACAGCGGATATATGAATGCATTTAAGACAGCGCTTTCAACGATTGCCGAGCTTGGCGGATTTAAAACAGTATCAGGCAATGAATTTACGCCGTATCTTCATTATGCGGCTGTGAAAAATGAGCGTGATAAAGCAGAGCCTGTATATGTTTTTGAATTCGGTATGCTGCTTGATGGAGAAAAAGTCTATTTTGAGGATAAGAATGTAGTCGTAGCGGAGATATGCGGCGGACAGGTGTCATACTTTTCACGGAATTATATAGAAACTCCCGACACCTCATACAGAGGTGAAATGCGTGAGGCACATTCGGCGGTAAATGTACTTGCACAGAATTATGAATATATATATAATGCTGTGACGGCGTTCGCCGAAGATGATGAAGCGGACGGTATATTGAAAAATAAAAGAATGACATCTGACAGCAGGTTTGAAATCGTCGCATCGCTTATAAGCGATATGAGCATCGGATATTTTTTCGATGAAGAAAACAGTGTACTCACGCCTTGCTATGTGATTTCACTGTTTGATGAAGCCACTGCAATGTATTTTGATATTGAAACGGCGGAGCCTGTCGGAGATGGCATATATAAGTCGGAAAGGGTAGCGAATGGACTGGTCTAAGGCAAAGACGATTTTAATAATTGCGCTTATTATTACAAACATATTTTTGCTTGCGGATTATTTCACAGGTGTCAAAGATACGGACGAAATTGATAATACGGAAATGCTTATAACGATGCTTGCGGACAGTGAGATATATGTAAGCAATATTCCGAATGAGCACCGCAGTATGCCGTCGCTCACGGTGAAATATGCAGCGCCCGGAAATGATGAGGTGGCTGCGCTTCTTGAAAGTGCGGCGATTACTGTAGAAAATCCGGAAACCGGTGATGCGGAAGAAGCATATATAGAGGCTGCCAAGGATTTTGTGTCATATCTCGGTATGATGAGCGAATATGCTGAGCCGCATTTCTACGGCGATGTCAAAGGCTCGGCGGAGGTTGAATTCGAATGTATAAGAAACGAATATCGTATAGACGGCAGTTATATGCGGTGCATATTCAAAAATGGGCATCTCGAAGCCTTTGAAAGCTATTGGCTTGAGCCGGTGGAGCTTTCAAATAGGAGGCTTTCTACGATTTCTGCATCTGCGGCGCTTATAAGCTTTATGACGGAGCACAGCGGTGATGTGCCGGTGACTGTAGAAAAGATAGAGATGGTTTATTGGGTTGATGCCGAAACCTTTGATACAAAAACAATGGTAGAGGACACGGCACTGCCGGCATGGAGGATAGAGCTTGCAAACGGAGAAATCGTTCATATCGACGCAATAGCCAGATGATTGACAAAACAGAGATAAAGGATATTACTATGGGCTTACAGTTTTGTTCCCTGTCGAGCGGAAGCAGCGGGAATTGTTATATAATTAAATCGGAAAATACGGCACTCCTTGTCGATGCGGGTA
>CAYRZK010000283.1:0-1524 GCA_964428785.1 uncultured Oscillospiraceae bacterium
CGACAGCGTCATGACATGATTGGCAAGTGCCGCCATGCGTTCCGTGCGCATCGGATTGCGCTTGTATGCCATTGCGGATGAGCCTATCTGATGCTTTTCAAAGGGCTCTTCTATTTCTTTAAGATGCTGGAGCAGCCTTATATCGTTTGAGAATTTATGAGCACTTTGAGCTATACCGGAGAGTACGGAAAGCACCTTGGCGTCTATTTTTCTTGAATAAGTCTGTCCGGATACGGCATAACAGCCCGAAAAGCCCATTTTGCCGGCAATAAGCTCGTCGAGCTTCCGACATTTGGTATGGTCGCCGTCAAAAAGCTCCATAAAGCTTGCCTGCGTGCCTGTAGTGCCCTTGCTTCCGAGAAGCTTGATCGAATCGAGAAGATGCTCGATATCGTCAAGATCGAGAAGCAGGTCGTGTATCCAAAGACATGCACGCTTGCCGACGGTAGTCGGTTGTGCCGGCTGGAAATGCGTATATCCGAGAGTCGGAAGCGCTGCGTATTTTTCGGCAAAATCAGCGAGTGCTGCGATGACATTTAAGAGCTTGGTGCGTATAAGAACGGCTGCCTCGTGCATAATTATGAGATCGGTATTATCGCCGACATAGCAGCTGGTGGCGCCGAGATGGATTATGCCTTTAGCTTTCGGACATTGAAGCCCGTATGCATAAACATGCGACATCACATCGTGACGCACTTCTTTTTCACGCATTTTGGCAGCTTCAAAATTCACATCATCCTTGAAATTTCTGAGCTCTTCAAGCTGCTCGTCCGTGATATCGAGTCCGAGCTCCTGTTCTGCTTCGGCGAGTGCTATCCACAGCCTGCGCCATGTGCGGAATTTCTTTTCCTGAGAAAAGAGATACTTCATTTCTTTACTTGGGTAACGCTCCGAAAGCGGACTTATATATCCTGTATAGTCTGTCATATGTCTCCTTTCCGACAATGTAATTTTATTGAAAAATTGCAATATTTTGTATAAACCCCAAAAAATCAAATCTACTGCAAGTGTTTTTTGTTTTTAACCCACAAATTATACCATTAAAAAACGGTCTTGACAATACAAGACCGCTATCAATTGGAATATATTTCTCAATAAGTGTTCGGATATTTACATCTGAGTATCGATCTTCATATTGAGATTTTGCAAATTGTGATTGATCGTGATGTAATCAGATTTGTTCAAATCCTGCTTCTGAAATATCATGCTTTACACGATCTCTTTCTTCGGCAGCCTTTGCTCCGTTCCAGTGATCCATAGTGCCTACAAGATATCCGGTGATTCTTCTGATTCGTTCAAAGCCGATAGGCTTAAATTTGTAATGAAGATCCACAAAGTCTCCGTCAACGGTGATATCAAGGCTTTCAAGCTTTCTGTTATGCTTGGCTTCGAGATAATCAACATAAGCGCTTTGCTCTTTTTCCGAAATTTCTGCGCCGTTTACATTTACCGCAACATTCATAGCAGTACCTCCGTTTAGTATATAAAAATAAAAATAAAGCAAATTTAAACAATATATAGTAT
>CAYRZK010000284.1:0-1523 GCA_964428785.1 uncultured Oscillospiraceae bacterium
ATTTAATAGCGGCGGTAAGATTATTTTTTTACCGCCGCTATATTTATAAGGCATATATAATTTTTTATTTATGATTTTCATATTTATTGCCTTTTTAGGCTATATATTGAGCCAATATTCCGATGCTATTCCAATGTTATCGATACGATTTCCGGTTTCGCCATGAAGCGTAGCGGAAGCTTGGTGGTTCCGATGCCCTTTGTGACATATAGCGCATTAACATAGCATCCTGAGCGTTCAAAAATCTCGGAGCTTTCCGGTGACTCTGTGTGCTCGGAAGCTGATACGGCTTGCGAGGCAGCTCCGTATGTGCGATAAGAGGTAAACATGCCGTTTACATATTTTGTTCCTAAAGCAGGCAGGAAATATTCCGTGTATAAAGGAATATTTACCTGTCCGCCGTGAGAGTGCCCGGAAAGCATAAGTGTAGCATTGAAGTCTGATGTACTGTCAAATATATCCGGTTCATGGCATATGACGAGGTTAAAGGTATCCGGACCTGCCGCAGTAAGTATCGACGCATCTCCGCTTCCGATAAGGCAGTCTGTGATGCCAAAAACATTTATATTATATTGAGGCAGATACAGGCTGCTGTTTATCAAAACAGAAAAACCGCCGGCTTCCATGATTTCGGTGTACGGATCATTGCTGCTCAGCTCATAATCATGATTACCGTGTACTGCATATTTGCCGTCGGGAGCGGACAGCTCCGACAGAGCCTCGGATATAAGCCGGGTATCGCCGTCATAGCTATTGAGATTATCGATCAAGTCTCCCGAAAAAACGATAATGTCTGGAGATTGTGAATTTATTTTATCAATAACCCTATACAGATCTTCAAGGTCGTAATTAAAGCCGAGATGTGTATCGCCGAAAAGCACTATCTTGACCGATGCGGTGTCGTTATCTGTACGACCGTAAGGCTGCCCACTGTCCTGTATGCTGCAATATATCGGAACAGGCGAGGTGACGGACACTTTCGTTACTTCGAGCATATTGGGTTCGATAAATCTTGCATACATAAATATACATATGCCTAAGCACAGCAGTATCGTAAATAATTTAATTGTCATTTTAATAAGTTTAAAAATCAATCTGAACATAGCTTATATATATTATCATCGAAGCAACATGTTTTCAACCGCAGTATTGTGAAATTTTCTCTCATAATTCTTCATGAAATTTTAATAAGCCTTATGGAACACATTCGAGTTGTTTTTAATGAATGTTCGGGGTATAATCACATAGAAAGTGTTGAGACAGGAACCTTATCGGATGACAATAGGGAGTACGATAAAGCAATTCAAATCAATTAGGCGAAAGGATAGATGAGATATGGCTGTTACATTAAATCCCGATGCGGAGCTTGTAAAAACCGTAAAAGAGGGGCTGCGCATGAAGAACGGACATTGTCCATGTGTGCTTGAGGTCAGCGAGGATACGAAATGCATGTGCAAGGAATTTCGTGAACAGATTGCGGTTCCGGAGTTTGAGGGCTATTGCCACTGTATGCTGTATTACAA
>CAYRZK010000285.1:0-1516 GCA_964428785.1 uncultured Oscillospiraceae bacterium
GTGCAGCCTGTGAAGCTTGTGCTGTAAGACTGTCCGGCAAAAATGCCGACAAAGTGATGATGGCTGGAATTATATGGAACGGACAAGAAGCTGTTCTTAACAGTGAGATTTTTGATTTTACTGCCTTGATATGTATATCCGAAAAGCCCGGCATATTGCGTGCTGTCAGGAGCGGTTTCGGTTATGTATAAGCCGGAAATCGACTTGTTATTTCCATCGAAGATGATGGTAGCTTTTTTCGTCGGAGTCCATGCGATAGGCTCGGATGCTGATATTTCACCTGTTTTGGTAAATGTGCCGTCTGCTGTAAATGTACCGTCATTAATAATTATATCGTTTTGCAGCTTGGCATAAAGCGTGGGCGTTGTGCCGGAACTTGAAGAGTTCATTTCTTCGGCAATATAAAACGGCTCATCTGCAGAGGTGATAAGATAAAGAAAGCTGTGTTTGCAAACCATAGCGGTATGAGCTTGCAGTATTGTTTTGCCATTGTAGGCGGCAATATGGCACTGATTGAATAGGTGCTTAAGAAGCACAGGTTATTGATGAGTTTTGAGCAGCTTGCGATATACGGCAACAAAAGCTGCCATTTGACACAGGAATGTGATGAACCATGTGATAGGATATGAGAGGAAAAGACATTCCGGTGTATGGTACTGCTTGAACACAGTGAGTATCCAAGCGATACGCAGACCGCATACGCCGACTACGGAGATAATCATCGGTACGAATGATTTGCCACATCCACGCAAAGCGCCTGTGGAGCAGTCCATAAGTCCGCAAAGGAAATACGGAAGGCAGATGAAAAGAAGTCTGACAGTGCCGTATCCGACAGCAGCTTGTGAATCTGTGATATAAATGGACAGAAGCGGATGTGCCAAGAGGCATACTGCGCTTCCGAGGACAAGTCCTACTACAGTAACGCTGGCAAAGCAAATCTTTGTAATTTTTCCGATTCGTTCATATTGTCCGGCACCGGTATTTTGACCTATAAAGTTAACGGCAGTCTGCGAGAAAGCATTGATGGCTACATAGACAAAGCCCTCGATATTGGCAGCGGCTGCGCTTCCGGACATGAAAATATCGCCAAAGGAATTAACCGACGACTGTATTGTGACATTTGAAATGGAAAAAAGCGAGCCTTGTATGCCGGCAGGTAAGCCGATGCGCACCATTTCCTTGAGCTGAGGGATATGGAAGCGCAGCTTGTTCAGGTGGAGCTTGCATGCGTCGTTTCTTCTCATAAGCGCTCTTATAACGAGAAATGACGAAATAGCTTGCGAAATAATAGTCGCAAGTGCAACTCCGGCAACATTCATTTTGAAAACGATTACGAAGAAAAGGTTGAGGACGACATTTACAAGCCCTGCGATGGTAAGATAGATGAGCGGGCTTCTGGTATCGCCGACAGCACGAAGTATTGCTGCACAATAATTGTATATAAGCACAAAAATAACGCCGCCGAAATAGATTTTCATATATGTTGCGGAAAGCGGCAGAACATTTTCAGGAGTAC
>CAYRZK010000286.1:0-1509 GCA_964428785.1 uncultured Oscillospiraceae bacterium
TGAGCTTACAAGAGCAGGAGATTTTAATGATATTTTACAGGCATACAAGGAGCTTGACGAAGCCGGCGAGCTTCCGATAAGAATCAATCTTATGCTGTATCTTCCGGAGGACGAACAACAGCAGGAATTCTATAAATACGGATATAAGACAGGGGACGGATCGGATTTCTTCCGTATAGGCAAATTTAAGCTTTTGACTGATGGCTCGCTCGGAGTGAGGGAAGCTGCACTTATCGAGCCATATTCGGATGATCCGACTACATACGGCGGTCCGCTTGTGACACAGGAAGCTATTTGCAGAAAAGTAAAGGATGCATATGAGCATGGTCTTATCACTGTATGCGACGGCATAGGAGATATGGGTATCTATCTTGCGCTTAAAGCCTATGAGCCTATTGTCAGAGCAAATCCTGATAAGGATTTGAGATTCGGTATTGACCACTGCCAGATCACGACAGAGGGTCTTATCGAAGAATATGCAAGGCTTGGTGTTGTTGCAGGCTGTGAGCTTGTTTTTGTAAAGTCGGATATCGAGATTGCGGAGGACAGAGTAGGCAAGCACAGAGCATCGCTTTCATATAACTGGAAGAGATTTCATGATGAAGGCTGCGTGGTGGCGGCAGGCTCCGACAGCCCTGTTGAAGATTATAATCCGATCCTCGGCATCGAGGGCTCGGTAACGAGACGAGACTGGGATGGGCTGCCGAGAGAGGGCTGGTTCCCTGAGCAGTGCATTACGGTAGAACAGGCTGTTCATGCTTTTACAACGGGAGCGGCTTATGCTAATTATGAAGAAAATATCAAGGGCACTGTTGAAGTCGGTAAATTGGCTGATATGGTAGTGCTTTCAGATGATATATTTAATATTGAGAAAGATAAAATTGCCGATGTCAGAGTAGTGCGTACTATTATTAACGGCAAATCTGTATATGAGGAATAGAAATGTCAAACAACAACGAATTCGCAGGTTTATATGAAGTATGGCCTATAGGAAATTTAAAAGAGCTTATTGTGGGAAGTGAGGAGCAGTTCTCCGAAAATACTGCCTTTATGGTAAAGGATGTGAAAGGCGGAGAATATCGCAATATAACATTCAAGGAGCTCAAAGCCGATATTGATGCGCTGGGAACGAAGCTTATACAGCTTGGGCTTAAGGATAAAAAAATCGGTGTAATGGGCGATAACTGTTATGACTGGGTGGTTGCATATTTTGCAGCTGCGGCAGGAACCGGTGTGCCTGTGCCGCTCGATAAGGAATTATCGGAGGCAGAGCTTAAAAATCTTTGTGATACCGCCGAATGTGCAGCAATATTTTATACTAAGCAGCACAGAGCACTTGTTGAAAACCTTGATATTGATTATAAGATTGAAATGCAAATGTATGACAGCCTCAGAGACAAGGAAAACAAGTGGGAGATAAGAAACCTTATTTCTGAAGGTCAGAAGCTTATAGATGACGGCGACAGGAGCTTTATCGATGCGAAAGTGGATAATGAATCTATGGCAAGC
>CAYRZK010000287.1:0-1488 GCA_964428785.1 uncultured Oscillospiraceae bacterium
GATCTTCACTGGGTGCAGTTCCGGACAAAAGCGCCGTTGGCAGGACAGATTTTAAAGACGGTTTTGGGGCTGTTGCTGCTTTTGACGCTGAAAGAAGGGATGAAGCTGCTCTTTGGAAACAGTGCTCTGGCTGACGCGGTTCGATACGGCCTCATGACATTGTTTGCCGGTGGGCTGTGGCCTGTGACCTTTCCGCTGTTTGCAAGAATCGGAAGAAAGAAGGATGTGTTAAATGAAGCTGTTGTGGATCATTCTGATTGTACTGGGGCTGATACTGCTGGCCGGTGCGGCAGCGTTTCGCTACGCTTTTGTACGAAGCGCTATTCCAGACCCCACCACGCCGGAGGGGCGGAAAGCCGGCGGCTGGCAAAAGCTGACACCGCTGATTGAAGAAGGCAATGCCTGGATGCAAAGCCATACAGTCAAGCCGCTGCAGGTGGTCAGCTATGACGGAAAACGGCTCTATGGGCGCTTTGTCCCGTGTGAGAACGCCAAGGGAACACTGATTTTTTTTCATGGATACCGTTCCCACTATCTGGTTGATTTTTCTGCATCCATGTCCTTTTACCATGATTTAGGATATAATATGCTCTTTTGTGACCAACGGGCGCACGGACTGTCTCAGGGAAAATGCATTACCTTTGGTGTGAAAGAGCGGCTGGATGTACTGTCCTGGGTGACATATGTATCTATGATGCTGGGACAGGAGCACCCCATATTCCTGACTGGACTGTCCATGGGTGCGACAACGGTGTTGATGGCAGCAGATATGGAATTTCCAGCCAATGTCCGTGGAATTATTGCAGATTGTGGGTTTACCTCGCCGGGAGATATACTCCGGGATTTACTGAAACGCAGCTATCATCTTCCGGTGAAGCCGGTGATGGCACTGCTGAAGCTGTATACCCGGGTATTTGTGGGCTTTGACCCGGATGAATGGTCTACTGTCCAGGCGTTGGAGCAGAGCAGCCTTCCGGTTATGCTGGCACATGGTACAGCAGACAGCTTTGTGCCGTGCGAAATGTCCCGGCAGGCATATGCGGCCTGCGGCGGTGAAAAGCAGCTGGAGCTGTTTGAAGGAGCGGAGCACGGTGTCAGTTATCTGAAAGAGCCGGAACGCTACCGCGGCCTGCTACGGGATTTTTTGCAGCGGCATACCGGGGAGAAAACGTTATGATTCGGGAAGCAACTTTGCAGGACATTCCTGCTATGCTGGAAATTTACCGTCCCTATGTGGAGCATACGGCGTACAGCTTTGAATACGAAACGCCGGATCTTGCGGCGTTTACCCGCCGGTATGAAGCAATTCGGGAGAAATTTATCTGGCTTGTCTGGGAAGAAAACGACGAAATACTGGGTTATTGCTATGCAGACCGTGCCTTTGAACGGGCGGCGTATCAATGGGCGGTGGATCTGTCAATTTATTTGTTGCCATCGTGTCATGGACGCGGTATTGGAAGAGCGCTCTATACCTGCCTGGAACAGTGG
>CAYRZK010000288.1:0-1483 GCA_964428785.1 uncultured Oscillospiraceae bacterium
TTTCAAGACCCTATGACAGCTTTAAATCCTACAATGACAATTGAAAAACAATTAATGGAAGTTTTAGATAGCCATGAAAAAAATATGAATAAAAGTGAAAAAATAGAAACAATTACAGAATTGCTCGAATTGGTAGGCGTTCAAAAAGATAGATTAAAGGAATATCCGCACCAGTTTTCTGGCGGTATGAAGCAAAGGGTTGTTATAGCTATGTCGCTTTTATTAAAACCAAAGATTTTAATAGCAGACGAACCGACTACAGCATTGGATGTTACTATACAGGCTCAAGTTTTAGATATAATAAATAATCTTAAAGAAAAATTTAATATGTCTCTCATTCTTATAACTCATGATTTAGGAATAGTTGCAGAAGTTTGCGATAGAATATTTATAGTTTATGCTGGCGAGATAGTTGAAAGCGGATATGTTAAAGAAGTTTATCTAAATACTAAACATCCATATACTAAAGGACTATTTAATTCTATACCGAGATTGGATATTAATAATGAGAGACTTACTCCTATAGAAGGCGATATGGTTAATCCTGCAAATTTACCAAGCGGATGTTATTTTCATCCAAGATGCAGATATAAAAATGATATATGTATTAGTAAAAAGCCGGAATTTACTGGGAATAATCATGGATATAGATGCCATTTTTCATTTAATAACGGAGAATAAATATAATGTTTATCCGAACAAAAGGTTTATATAAATATTTTGATACCCCAAGTGGTAAATTACATGCCGTAGATAATATGAATATTTGCATAAATGAAGGAGAAACCCTTGGCGTTGTTGGAGAATCGGGATGTGGTAAAAGCACTTTAGGAAGAGTTATTTTAAGACTTCAAGAGCCTGATAGTGGAAGTATATATTATGACGGTATGGACATTACTAAATTAAGTGATAATGATATGAGAAAGATGAGGAGATATATGCAAATAATATTTCAAGATCCTTATTCTTCTTTAAATCCTAGATATACCGTATCAGAAATTATTTCTGAGCCTCTTAATTTTTTTAATATATACGATAATCCTAGAGATAAAAAATTACGAGTCGAAGAATTGATGGATATAGTGGGTTTAAGCAAAAGATGTTATAATATGTATCCGCATGAATTTGACGGCGGAAGAAGACAGAGAATAGTAATAGCTAGAGCGCTTTCAATAAATCCGAAGTTTATAGTTTGCGATGAACCTGTTAGCGCATTAGATGTTTCTATACAGGCTCAAATAATTAATTTACTTATGGATTTGCAAAAATCGTTAAGGCTTACATATATGTTTATCTCGCATGATTTATCTGTAGTAAAACATATATCAAACAATATATCTGTAATGTATTTAGGAGAAATAATAGAAAGCTGTGATAAAAAATCTTTATTTGAATGTCCTATGCATCCTTATACAAAAGCTTTACTTTCTGCGATACCTTCTATAAATTTTGAAAATAGAGATAAAATTAAAAAGAATATTTT
>CAYRZK010000289.1:0-1476 GCA_964428785.1 uncultured Oscillospiraceae bacterium
GGATAATGGTATAGAGTATGGGAGGAAACAGGATGGCGTTAGTCAGCGTAATTGTACCGGTCTATAATGTGGAAAAATATTTACCTAAATGCATTGAAAGCATTTTGGGACAGACTTTTAAAGAGTTTGAGCTGATATTAGTAGATGACGGGAGTACAGATAAGTGCGGCGAAATATGTGATATGTATGCGCAGGAGTATGATTTCGTCAAGGCGATTCATAAAGAAAATGGGGGGGTATCATCAGCCAGAAATGCAGGGCTTGATATAGCTCAAGGCAAATATATTTATTTTGTTGACAGCGACGACTGTATTGAAAGTAATCTGCTGAGCGACATGTATGAAAATATGCAATGCGGATATGATATGGTTTATTTTAACTATAGCTTTACATATGAAGATGGGAGCGTGAGGAAGCATAACTGGGCAGCGATGCAGGATTATGTTCTTGATGACAGCAGCAGACCTGATTTTATAGCTAATACAGTAATACCCGGTGCGATAGGATATTCGGTATGGTCGAGATTTTTCAAAAAAGAAATAATCGAAAACAATAATCTGCGATTTGACACTAAATTGGCATATGCGGAGGATCTTTTGTTCACGATATGCTATTATCTGCATGCAGAAAAAATAGCATATGTTAATCAATACGGCTATTGTTATTTACAGCGTGAGGGCACGCTGACGGCAGAGTCCGGAAACAAGGCTAAGTTTAATCAATATAATAATGTGAGCAGGGAACTTTGGCATTATATGTATGAGTGCAGAAGTGAAATAACATATGTGTTTCCGTTAATATGCTTTGCACTTATATGCCAAGCGGCAGAAAATTATATGCTCGTAGGCTTGCAGGAGAGGCGATTGATTTCTGCGAATAAACTGCGTGCATTAGTATATGATGATATCGAAGATAAATGTTTTTTTGAAAAATATTTAAATGAAGCGCTGGAAAAATCGGATATGCTTTCGGATATATATCCACCGAGCGAGCTGAAAATAAAAAAAGAAATGATTGAATTTTTGCTGGGAAAAAGAGAAAAGCTTTCTTTAAAAACAAAGCTTGCATTGTATCTACCGATGAAGCGGATAACACGCATATTAAGAGGATATGGAATAAAAGGCATTATCAAAAAATTATCGCAGTAGAGCCGACGCAAAACGAAATGAAATGAAAGGAACGGAGCACACGGAGGTGTTTAAAACGAATACATCCGTGCGGATATGAAATGAACGAAATCGGAGCAGTGGGCGGTGCATTGAATACGGCGGCTGTATGGTACGAAAACAGCATACTGATGACATTCATCGGCGTTATCCTCGGTGCAATTATCGGCTTTGCCGGCTCGCTCATTCAGAGCCGTATCGCTGCCAAGAATAATATTGCAGTCGTAAAAGCACAGGCTCAAAACGAAATCAAAAAGCATTATTATTTTGAAAAGGAAAAATTGTATTCCGAATTGATAGGCTATATACC
>CAYRZK010000290.1:0-1470 GCA_964428785.1 uncultured Oscillospiraceae bacterium
CTGTATATGTCCAAAATTCAGTAAGATACCTTTATTTTCATATAATATCTGCGGTTCAGCATATCAAAGATATTTCCGAAAATCTTAGTACAGCATTTGCAATATCGAGCGCTCCGATATTGATTGCTCTGAGCCAAAGCTTGCTCTTTTGGTAATATTGAAAAATGCAGTCGGGTACAGTTTTTGAGTTTTTTATCGTTTGCGATGCTTGATATGAAGTCAGCTATACATGTTAGTATATCATTGATAAACACTCAAAAATACAATATCCTCACTTATACATTTTACTTAATTTCTTTTATAGGAGAAGCATTATGAAAATGAATAAAGCACAATTCAATGAAAAGAGAGTACCGAGCAAAGCTATATCTTTCTCATGTATATTTGCAATGTTCATCATTCTCGGTATTGGTGCTGCATTTGGAGTAAACGCAGCTGCCTTCCTTGCAACGGCAGATATGTATGTTGTGCTCATCAGGCTTTACTTAGGACATAATATCACCGAAATAGGCACATATTTCAGAGAAAAATCCGAAGATATAACAGTTATACTATTCATTTTTGCAGGTGTTGGTTTTCTCATTTCATGTTTCGTAGTATCAGGCACTATTCCTACAATTCTTTATTATGCCGTATCGGTAGTATCGCCCAAATGGTGTGTACTGCTCTCATTCATCGTTTGCTCATTCACCTCATTTGGTATCGACACTTCCTTCGGAACAGCCGGAACAGTCGGTGTCTGCATGGTATCTGTCGGAACTGCCCTGGGAGTCGATCCTGTTATCATGTCCGGAGCTGTAATCGGAGGCTCACATGTCGGTCTGTTCCTCTCACCGCTTTCGGACAACTTCAATACTTCAATGGGGCTTGCCGGAACAGATGCGGGAACACATTTAAAAAGAGCACTTTATATAGGTATCCCCAATTATATCATGTGTATAGTACTTTATGGTATTATAGGAATAATGAGTACTCCATCAGATGCCGCCGTTAATACAGAAGCATTAAAAGCTGCAATCAAGGAAAGCTTCAATGTCACTCCGCTTGCACTTCTCCCTCTCCTATTAGTGCTCATTCTCAGCTTCAAAAAAGTTCCTACTGTTATATCACTTGTTGCTTCCGGTTTGTTCGCCATTATTTTCGACGGATGTATACTAAACAGATTTAATTTTTTCACATGCCTCGATACTACTGTATACGGAGTAAATATTTCGACTGTTCTTGGCACAGAACCTGACAGTATATATCCTATGCTGAACACAATCTGCAATCGTGGCGGCATCAGCAGCATGATCGACTTTATGTGTGTCATCTCATTCGGTCTTGCTTTTGCAGGGCTGGTCATAAGGCTTGGCGTAATGGATGTAATAGTTAATTCGCTGTTCGCCAAGGCTGACTCGCCCATCGGTCTCGTACTATCAAATGTTGCAATCTCATTCTGCGGAGCTTTCCTCTCAGGCTCATCGGCAG
>CAYRZK010000291.1:0-1463 GCA_964428785.1 uncultured Oscillospiraceae bacterium
ATTGATACCTATGCAGTGTGAATGACATCGTAAAATTCGTAAAATCCGTTTAGATATTCAAACACTTCCCTATGTGAAAACAGAGCAATGCTATTGTGTGATATATCATTTAATATGCTAACAAGCGAAAATGCACACCACTGACCTTTCGTACAAGGTTTCACATGATGTGCATCTTTCAATTATCGACTACACAAGCGCCTTACCGAGAGCTTTGCAAGCGGCAATCGCATCTTCATTAGGTGCGTCGTTGCAAATCACGAAATCGCATACCATGACTGCACCATCATTCTTGCAGGTATTTTCCCAATTGCGCATCCATTTGCCATCGCCCCCAACCGTATGAACCAAACAATGCAATTTTCTTACCTCCGAGCTTGCTTTCACAAGACTCAAACATCGGTGCAAACTCGCTTTCTTCCAGCACCTCCGCACCCATAGCAGGGCAGCCAAAAGCCACTGAATCGTAGGAATCCGTTTGTGAAGCATCAAATTCAATCGAAGTCACAATAACCGCTTCAGTACCGGCCTCCTTAATGCCCTCCGCAACGGCAGATGCCATTGCCTCCGTGTTGCCTGTGCCGCTCCAATAAACAACTGCTATTTTACTCATTGCTGTATACCAACCTTTCTTGTTTCTAATATATATCCATCGACTGCTGTGAGCCGCTCGATAGACTTGCCTTTTGCACAATATGCTTAATAAGCTTCATCGCACCTCATGCATGTATATCATGCCAAAATCAAAAGCCCTTTTCCACTCTTAAAAGGCAGAAAAAGGCTCCGTTTTGATACTCTTTGCTTTCATGTGCATCTCATTTCGATACTGCCTCGGATTCATGCCCTTGACCGAACGAAAAGCCGCCGCAAATTTGCTTCCATTATCATAACCGTGCTCCATAGCAATCTCAAGGATAGTCTTATCTGTGTATTCCAGCATATAAGCAGCAGACTCCATTTTGATCGTCCTCACATATGCTTCGATAGGAACATTGTAAACACTCTTAAAGGTATTTTTGATATGTACAGTCGAAACATGCAAAGCTTCCGATAACTGTTTCAATGTGATATGTTCATCCATATGCTCATACAGGTATTTCGCAGTCCTTTCGGCAAGCATGACTTGTGTTCTGGAGTGCAGTCTCCCTTGAAGCTCGTCACTGTCGATATTTAGTTGATTTAAAAACAGCAGAAGCTCCAATGTTTTTATTTTGCAATAGCCCTTTCGGATGTGCTCCGGTACCGAATATATCTCCGAGAAAATATGTTCAATTGCCTGATTTGCCCTTGCAATATATCCAATATTTCTACCACAAAATCTATATGCCAATGCCCTCGGCTGTACTTTCACATCTTCCAAAAAGCAGGAAAGACAATGTGGGGTCTTATCAAGATCAATACGAATCGTCACTCCATGATAATGCTTAAGCGGAAAATTCACAACAGGTGATATTGTATGTGCC
>CAYRZK010000292.1:0-1442 GCA_964428785.1 uncultured Oscillospiraceae bacterium
TATTTGAGAAGCTCGAATTCACGCAGCGTAAGGTCGAGCGGCTGTCCGTTTTTACGGACTTCATATCTGCTCATATCGATTTCAAGATTGCCGAAATCCTGCACATCGGCAGGTTCGCTCTTGGCATCCTCCGCAAGCTCACTTCTCCTGATATTCGCCTTGATGCGTGCTATAAGCTCACGCATACCGAAAGGCTTGGTAATATAGTCGTCGGCGCCGAGCTCCAGTCCGAGTACCTTGTCCACCTCTTCTTCCTTTGCTGTAAGCATGAGGATAGGAACATTACTCGTCTCTCTGACTTTTTTGCATACGGCAAAGCCATCCATGAGAGGAAGCATTATGTCAAGCAGGATCAAATCCGGGCTTACCGAGATTGCTTTTTCGTATCCTGTCCTGCCGTCATATGCTGTTTCCACGGCATAGCCTTCCTTCGTAAGATTGAACTTGATAATATCGGATATGGATTTTTCATCTTCTATAATAAGTATTTTCTTGAGTTCCATTTTTTCCTGTTTTTTGCACTTGGGGCTTCACAGCGCTGCATCTTGGCTGTGCTTGAGCGGTTTCGTGTTTGCTGTAGCTGCTTGACGGAGCAGCGACTTCGGCTCTGCCTGCATTATGCTGCGCTTATTCCCGTATAGTGCGTCCTCCTTTTCATAATTACGCCCTTTTGCTTTTTCCGAATTCGTTTTGTATATCTTTGCGGCTCTGCCGTTTCGAGCCTTGCTTTTCCAAAGCTCTGCGGCTTGCAATCTGCCTGCTTGTCCTCCTGCTGTCTAAGACTTGTGTATCGTGGCTCGTTACTCTGCTCTTCGAGACTCGCACCACATAGCACTCGTTCTTTGGCTACTCGGAGCTTTGTGCTTCGGCAGCTTGTACAGGAGTCGAATTCGTACTTGTCTTTTGTACTACCATTATATCAAACCGTAAGAATAAAGTCAAAATTTGAAATAAGGCTGCCGCCGGATTACCGCAGGATGAGGTATGGCTATTGCTGCTTGGTCGTGTGAAATTGTTCTAACCAACACACCAAGCTGATACTGAAAATACCATTTGGGGCAGCCCTTCGGTGTTGCTCCTATTTTTATGCTCCATCATTCTAAGCAAATGATGGAGATTGTGTTACTCGGATAAAAGCCAATCCGCAATATCGAGGATTTCAATGCCCTCATAGCTATATTTGGGATGCTTTGTCCTTGCTATAATCATCTTCGGATAAGCATCTCTGATTTGCAATAGGGAAGAACACTCTCGTTCAAAGGTTCCCTGCTCGGAGATGTTGTCGCTTACCTGAATATAAATTTTTTCGCTGCCCCTCTGAGCAACAAAGTCGATTTTCTTTTGATAGAGCTTACCGACATAAACATCGTACCCACGGCGGATAAGCTCGATACAAACGATGTTCTCATAGACTCTGCCATAGTCCATATTTCTGCTTCCGA
>CAYRZK010000293.1:0-1412 GCA_964428785.1 uncultured Oscillospiraceae bacterium
GAAGGCAGAATGGTACCGGTGCTTTGCGGTTCGGCATACAGAAACAAGGGAGTACAGATGCTCCTCGATGCTGTAATCGACTACATGCCGTCACCACTTGACATTCCTGCTATTACGGGTATCATTCCTGACAGCGAAGAAGTACAGGAAAGACCGGCAGATGACAAGGGACCTTTCGCAGCTCTCGCATTCAAGATTATGGCAGATCCGTTCGTAGGCAAGCTTGCATTCTTCAGAGTATATTCGGGATCGCTCAAGAGTGGCTCATATGTATATAACTCAACAAAGGGCAAGAAAGAAAGAATCGGAAGAATTCTTCAGATGCATGCGAACAGAAGAGAAGAAATCGAAGAAGTATTCGCAGGCGATATTGCTGCGGCAGTAGGTCTCAAGGATACTACAACAGGAGATACACTTTGCGATGAAAAGAATACTATTATTCTCGAATCAATGGAATTCCCTGATCCTGTAATTGAAATAGCTATTGAGCCTAAGACAAAGGCAGGACAGGAAAAGATGGGCATAGCACTTGCTAAGCTTGCAGAAGAAGACCCGACATTTAAGACTTATACAAATGAAGAAACGGGACAGACTATTATCGCAGGTATGGGTGAGCTCCATCTGGAAATCATCGTTGACAGACTTCTTCGTGAATTTAAGGTGGAGGCTAATGTAGGTAAGCCTCAGGTATCATATAAAGAAACAATTACAAAACCTGCTGATGTTGATCACAAGTATGCTAAGCAGTCCGGTGGACGAGGCCAGTACGGACATGTTAAGATCAAGATCTATCCAAGAGAACCGGGTGAAGGCTTCGAGTTCAAGAATTCAATCGTTGGAGGCGCTGTTCCTAAGGAATATATTCCTAAGATTGAAGAAGGCGTAAAGGAAGCTATGAACAACGGCCCTGTGGCAGGATATCAGGTAGTCGATGTGGGCGTAGAACTTTATGACGGATCGTACCACGAAGTTGACTCATCTGAAATGGCGTTCAAGATTGCTGCATCTATGGCATTCAGAGAAGCAGCAAAGAAAGCAGCGCCTGTACTTCTCGAGCCTGTTATGAAGGTTGAAGTCACTGCTCCTGATGAATATATGGGAGATATCATCGGTGATGTAAGCTCAAGAAGAGGCAGAATCGAAGGTTCAGACATGAATAACGGAGCAGTTGCCGTAAGAGCAATGGTTCCACTTTCGGAAATGTTTGGATATGCTACAGACCTTCGTTCAAAGACACAGGGTAGAGGTGTATATGTAATGCAGTTCGACCACTTTGAAAAGCTGCCTGACAGTCTCTTAGAGAAGGTAAATAAATAATATAATAAATCCTTAAAAGATAAATATTACGGAGGAAATTAAAATGGCAAAGCAGAAATACGAAAGAACTAAGCCGCATGTAAATATCGGAACAA
>CAYRZK010000294.1:0-1401 GCA_964428785.1 uncultured Oscillospiraceae bacterium
TATAAGTGAATAAACACTGCCGTAGCTTCCGAGAATAACAGCCGGTTCTTTGGATATAAGCTCTTGAATCTTAGCCTCAGCAACATAGATATCGGATTCATTATCAACATAGATGAGCTCAACATCTTTTCCGAGACATTGAGGCATCACTTCATGAGCCAGCTCAATGCCTATCTTTTCAAGCTCTCCATATGCTTTGTCTTTACCCGAAAGCGGCTGAAAAACACCTATTTTAACTGTTTCATATGTTTTTTCGCTTTTATCGATAAATGTGCTGTAAAAAGCATCATATGTTTCACATGCCGTAAGTCCAAGCAGCATGACAAGCCCTGTAATAAAAGCGAGCACCCCTTTTATTTTTTTGTTCATTCGTACTATTCTCCCAGATATGCCGAACGTACCCTATCGTCGTTGAGCAGCTCTTTTCCCGTTCCGGACATCGTAATCACACCTGTTTCCATTACATATGCATAGTGCGATATTTCAAGCGCAGCCTTAGCATTTTGCTCTATAAGAAGCACATTTACTCCCGAATTGTTTATCTCCTTAATGATAGCAAAAATATCCTTGATGATGAGCGGTGCAAGTCCCAATGATGGTTCATCAAGCATCAGAAGCTCCGGACGAGCCATAAGTGCTCTTCCTACCGCAAGCATCTGCTGCTCACCTCCCGAAAGCGTTCCTGCAAGCTGCCACTCTCTTTCTTTCATGCGTGGGAACAGCTCATACACCCAGTTCATATCCTTGACTATGCCGCTCTTATCCTTTCGGAGATATGCGCCTATCTTAAGATTTTCTTCTACAGTAAGGTCGGGGAACACTCTTCTGCCCTCCGGACAGAGCACGATACCCTGCTTTACAACATCTCTTGTGTGAAATTTCGTAATGTCCGTACCGTTAAACTCTATACGACCGTCCGTTTTGGCAACAAGCGCCATAATGCCTTTCAGAGTAGTACTCTTACCGGCACCGTTAGCGCCGATCAGCGAAATGATCTGACCGTCGGCTACTTCCATGTTTATACCCCTAAGAGCATGGATTCCACCATAATGCACATTTAAATTTTCAATTTTAAGCATTAGTCATCCACCCCCAGATAAGCTTCTATTACTCTTGGATTGTTCTGAATTTCTGCCGGAGCGCCCTCTGCAATAAGCGTACCGTAATCGAGAACATAGATCCTTTCACTTATACCCATTACGAATTGCATATGGTGTTCGATCGTAAGAATCGAGAGATTAAAATTATCTCTGATGCTGCTTACAAAATGCATTAAGTCATCCGATTCCTGCGGATTCATGCCTGCTGCCGGCTCGTCGAGAAGCAGGAGCTTGGGCTCTGTCGCAAGCGCACGAGCTATCTCAAGATGCCTCTGTTTACCGTAAGGTAACGATGTTGAAA
>CAYRZK010000295.1:0-1399 GCA_964428785.1 uncultured Oscillospiraceae bacterium
CTATTGGGTCTTTAACGGTATCAAAATCGAGATATCGAATATTGATCTTTTCCATATTGATGACACGATTATCGATCCGCAGCTTATAATCGAGCTGACCGTAGCCTACATCTATTGCATATACTTTTTCCGCACCATGCTGCAGCATACAGTCGGTAAATCCTCCGGTGGATGCACCGATATCCGTACATATCGCACCTTGCACGCTGAGTTCAAATTCGTTCAGAGCTTTTTCGAGCTTTAATCCGCCTCTTGAAACATACGGACATTGATTGCCTTTGACAGTTATTTCGGAGTCTTCATCAACCATTGTCCCAGCCTTATCCACTATACCGCCGTTAATAAATATAAGACCTGCCATAAGTGCAGCCTTTGCTTTTTCTCTTGATGGGAAGTATCCTTTTTCAACCAAAAGTACATCAATTCGTTCCTTCAATGAATTCACTTATCCTTTCTGCTATAGCATCTGCGGTTAATCCGTATTTATCAAACAGATCATTCGTATTGCCATGCTCTGTAAATTTATCCGGCCATCCTATATTAAGTACCGGAATATTTATTTCGTGTGCGCTTAAAAATGAAAGCACAAGCGCTCCGAAGCCGCCGATAACAGTGTTATCTTCGATTGTAATTATCGTTTTGGTACGAGTATTTACAGCTGCAAGCAGGTCGGCATCGAGAGGCTTTACGACTCGTACATTAACAACGCCTGTGCTTATTCCTCGTCCATTAAGTATTTCGGCTGCTTTAAGTGCATTATCAAGCATTTTGCCTACAGCCCAGATTTCGCACTCCTGCCCGTTCTTTATGATTCGGCTCGTACAATCAAAGCTATCGTCTTCCGGCAGTACAACAATTGATGAGCTTCCTCTTGGATATCTTATTGCACACGGTTCATTTAATGTGAGTGCATATTCCATCATTTTTTCAAGCTCTTTGCCGTTTGCCGGTGCCAAAATAGTCATATTCGGCATACTTGAAAGATACGAAAGATCGAATATGCCGTGATGTGTTTCACCATCATTTCCTACATTTCCTGCACGGTCAAGTGCGAAAACAACCGGCAGCTTCTGCATACATATATCAATCATGAGTTGGTCATATGCTCTTTGAAGAAATGTCGAATAAATAGCAACCACCGGTTTGAGTCCCGAAAGTGCAAGACCTGCCGCAAAAGAAACTGCATGCTCCTCGGCAATACCTACATCAAAAATACGATTTGGATATTTATGTGCGAAATCAGCAAGCCCCGTTCCGTCTATCATTGCAGCGGAAACGGCAACAATTTTATCATTTTTTTTGGCAAGTTCACAAAGCTTGTCTCCGAATACTTGTGAAAAGCTTTGTGAAGTATTGCTCGCTATAGGTTTGCCGGTTTCCTGATCGAACGGCGCTACCC
>CAYRZK010000296.1:0-1396 GCA_964428785.1 uncultured Oscillospiraceae bacterium
CTTCTAAGTTCGATCGGTAACACAATGCGCCCTAATTCGTCAACTTTTCTTACAATACCGGTAGCTTTCATAGAATATTCTCCTTTCATACATACTGCTAGCTAATTTTACCATTTTGGTAAATTCCAGTCAAGCGGTATCCATTTCGTTTTATGACCGTTTTATGACTTTTTCTTATCCTTCTTCTTGTCCGGCTCCTTCATAAGATTTCTAATCGACGCAAGTGAATTAACAAGATTTGTCGCAGCCTTGACCGAACTTTGGTTACCTTTCACTATATCGGCGATAACTCCTATCGATTCTATCGCATCATCAGCTATATCATCTATTTTCTGCGCTTTTTCAGATGCAATGGCCGAAATCACCTCAACATCCTCAAGGACTTTATTTGTTCTCAGACAAGTCTCCGTAAGCGCCTTTACAAGCTTTATCAAATAAGCAATAAGGACTAATATTCCAATCCCTATAATTATCATTATCAATTCTTTTAGTGTAATCGTGAATGCCATCCTGATACCTCCGTTTGTGAATATATACTTTATTATCCCTCAACAATGTAAAAATAGCAACATAATTTTTCCTTGTAATAAAAAACGCATAGCACTCATATTTTTCTATAAAAGGATGTGATTATATGATGAATTACATATGGGGCGGAATGCTTCTAATCGGACTTTTGTTTTCGTTTGCAAACGGTAATCCGGCAGCTTTTACAGACGGTCTTATGTCAGCCTGCGGCGACGCCGTACAGTTTATGATAGGGCTTGCCGGTATTATGGCAGCTTGGAGCGGCATTATAGAAATAGCCGGCAGAAGCGGGCTCATCGATAGGCTTGCCGAGCGTTCTGCACCGGCTATGCGGTTTCTTTTTCCTCAAGAGCATGATCCCGAAACACTTAGTCTGATGCTCATGAGCTTTATTGCAAATATTTTCAGTGCCGGAAACAGTGCTACGGTTTTCTCGCTCAAAGCAATGGAGCGTCTTGATATCTCCAACAGTCATAAAGAATATGCAAGCAGCTCCATGTGTATGTTTGCGGCGGTTTCCATGTCCATGATACAGCTTGTTCCCGTAAGCCTTATCCAAATAAGACAGCAGCTCGGTTCTGCCGATCCCGGAATAATTATTATCCCATCCATTGCCGCCGGTCTTATTTCCATGCTTGTTTCAATTTTAACATGCAAATTTTTTGAATATAAAGAGCTGCGCTCGAAGGCAGGTGAAAAATGTCATCATTTTTAAACAACCTTTCAATGCTTTTCATTCCGGCTGTCATCACCATCGTTATAATATACGGAATATGTAAAAAAGCGCCGATATACGACTACTTCATAACAGGCGCTGTGGACGGTCTTAAAACGGCTGTAGAAATGCTGCCGTTTATCATAGCTGTTT
>CAYRZK010000297.1:0-1393 GCA_964428785.1 uncultured Oscillospiraceae bacterium
AAAAATTAGTGCGGCAAACACAAAAAATGCATACATTTACCGCACTTGCATTAAAAAAATTATTTTGAAGTACCGAGACTATGACATGCTTTCACCGATTGACTTAATTGCTTTTCCAAGCTCCTTTGAAATACCCGAAAGCTCATCGGCAGCTTTTTTCATTCCATCTTCGATATCACAATGCTTCTTATCTGGCATCATCATATACACAGCAGCTCCCGACATTCCTCCGGCAATAGCTATTGCAACAGCACCTTTTCCAATATCCATAATCACTTCTCCTTTCGCTTTTATTATTATTATTACCACACCTCTGTTTTTTTATGATACAATCAATTAGCAAATCATTTTTCGTCTGTACATGACTTAGATATTTAGCAAAACGGAGATATTTATAATTTGTACGAAATTGAAAATATAAAACAACACAAAACCAGAGATTAAACGAGGCAAAAAATATGGAAAAAATAATTCTTGGAAAAACCAACATACAGGTTTCAAAAGTAGGCTTTGGTGTTCTTACTATGGGCAAATCACAAATGAATCTGCCTCTTGAGGCAGGAGAATCGCTTATCGAATATGCAATAGAATGCGGTATCAATTTTTTTGATACCGCCGAATACTATGATACATATAACTACATGGCACGGGCATTTGGCAAGTCCGGAAAGGAGCTGGTGCTTTCGACAAAATCATATGCAGAAACAAAAAAAGAAATGTATGCTGCCGTTGAACAGGCACGAAAAGCATTAGATCGTGATGTTATAGATATTTTTTTGCTCCATGAAGTAAGAGGAATGTCTGATTTCAACAATCGCCAAGATGCTTATGAAGAGCTTTTAAGACTCAAAGCACTCGGTATTATAAAGGCTACCGGTGTTTCCACTCATCATGTGGATATGGTTGAAGCAGCTGCAGATGCAGGCTATATCGATATAGTATTTCCGCTTATAAATTTTCAAGGACTCGGAATAAGAAAATTTGATGGCTTCGGTACCGCCGATGACATGGCTGCTGCAATAAAAAAATGTGATGAACAAGAAAAGGGTATTTATGCGATGAAAGCATTCGGCGGCGGTAATCTGACAGGTTATTACAGACAAGCTCTCGATTATGTATATGGGCTTTCAGGCATTGATTGCGTTATGCTTGGTTTCGGTAAAAAAAAGGAAATAGATGATATTTGCAATTATCTCGACGGCAAAATGCCATCTGACTATATGCCTGATATTTCGCACAAAAAAATTCATATAGATAAAGGGGACTGTGAAGGCTGCGGTTCATGCATGAAAAAGTGCCCTGCCGGCGCTATTTTTTGGGATCCGGACGACGGACTTGCATGTGTAGACCATTCCAAATGCCTGACATGCGGCTATTGCGCCCCTGTATGCCC
>CAYRZK010000298.1:0-1384 GCA_964428785.1 uncultured Oscillospiraceae bacterium
ACCGCCTCTATTATATCAGAAAAGGACGCTTTTTGCGACCTTTTTTGACAGGCTGATCCCCGGATCCCAGATGGGCATCCGGGGATTTTTTATGCCCGCCGCCCACAGCAAAAGAAAACCGTTTCCAGAATACGTATTGCATTCCCCGGTCAATCTATGATATGATAAAGTCATCGCCAAGGTTTATCGACTCAAAGGAGGCTGCCATCTATGAATCAGATTCTGCCCGATTGGCAAAACCCTGAAATGCTGCACATCGGCCGCGAAGAGCCGCGTGCCAGCCTGATTCCCTATCTGAACGAAAAAGACGCCCTGACCGGCGAGCGCGGTTTGTCCGACTGCTATCGCCTGCTCAACGGCCGCTGGGATTTCTTCTATTCTCCGACCGGCCGCGCCCCCGAGCGCTTTCAGGAAGTTGATTACAACTATGCCGATGAGGGCTGGGATGAACTGAGCGTCCCCTCCAACTGGCAGATGCACGGCTACGACAATCCGCACTATACCAACGTCAACTATCCCATCCCCTTCAATCCGCCCTTTGTGCCCGACGACAATCCCATCGGCTGCTACCGCCGCTGTTTTACGCTGCCCGAGGGCTGGGGCGAACGCGAAGTTTTCCTGAACTTTGACGGCGTTAATTCCGCCTTCTATGTCTGGGTCAACGGATCGTTTGCGGGCTTCTCCAAGGTCTCGCACATGCCCTCCGAGTTTGACATTACCCCCTTCGTCACCGAGGGCGATAACCTGATCGCCGTCATGGTCTACAAATGGTCGGACGGCACCTATCTCGAGGATCAGGATTTCTGGCGTCTCTCCGGCATCTTCCGCGATGTCTATCTGCTGGGCGTGCCCAAAACGCACATCCGCAATGCCGCCGTCACCGCCGTGCCGGACGACAACTTCAAAAACGGCCTGCTCTCCGCTGAAGTCGAGCTGGCCTGCTACGATGCCTCTGCCGCCGTTACGCTGCACGCCAAACTCCTCAAGGGCGGCCGCCTGGTTGCCGAATCTCAGGTTTCCGCCGGCCTCGAAGAAGGCCA
Source organism: uncultured Oscillospiraceae bacterium (assembly GCA_964428785.1). Classification (GTDB taxonomy): domain Bacteria; phylum Bacillota; class Clostridia; order Peptostreptococcales; family Anaerovoracaceae; genus QAKD01. Next base: position 1,041 of record CAYRZK010000298.1, read on the forward strand.
AAACACCGGCGTCGCCTTCGACATGACCGTTGAAAACGCCCGCCTGTGGACGGCTGAAACCCCTGAATTGTATCAGCTGCTGCTCGAGCTGGAGCAGGACGGCGAGCTGGTCGAGGTTCAGCGCGTGGATGTCGGCTTCCGCAAAGTCGAAATTCACGATCGTCAGCTGTGGGTCAACGGCGTGTCCATCAAGCTCAAGGGCGTCAATCGCCACGACACGCACTGCGAACTGGGTCATGTCACGCCCATCGAATCGATGATTACCGACATCGAGCTGATGAAGCGCAACAACATCAACACCGTGCGCACCTCGCACTATCCCAACGACCCGCGCTGGCTCGATC
>CAYRZK010000299.1:0-1379 GCA_964428785.1 uncultured Oscillospiraceae bacterium
GTGCCGCAAGGGCGTGACGATTGCCATTGTGATGATGGCGGCTCTGCTCGACCGCGTGCTGGGCACGAGCTACATCAAGGATGCGGTGATTGTGGGCTATATTTTCAATGAGGGGCTGTCTATCCTTGAAAATGCGGGCTTGATGGGCGTGCCCTATCCGAAGGCACTCAAAAGCGCGCTTGATCTCCTGAACAAAAAGAGCGGGGAGGGGAACACCGATGGCGAAAACGAATGAGGGGCTGGCAGCCTTTGCGAAAAAGGCGCTGGATGACGGCTGGCGATACTGGTACGGCACGACCGGCGTCCGCTGCACGCCGCAGCTGCTGACGCGTAAGACGGCGCAGTATCCGACGCACTACAAGAGCAACCGCCTGACGCGCTACAACCGCGACATTGCCGAGGGGCGCTTCTGCGCGGACTGCATCGGCCTGGCCAAGGGCTATATGTGGCTGGACGAAGCGACGCTTGCTCAGCGCTACAAATCGAACGACTGCCCGGACGCGAGCGCGAACGGGATGTACAATCGCGCGACTGAGAAGGGCGGAATTGCGTCCATGCCGGAGATTCCCGGCCTGATGCTGCACATGGACGGCCACGCGGGCATTTACATTGGCGGCGGCAAGGTGATTGAGGCGCGCGGATTTAATTACGGCGTGGTGCAGACTGAGCTTTCAAAGCGGCCGTGGCAGCACTGGTACAAGCTGCCGGGGCTGATCTATCTCGCCGCCGAAAAAGACCCGGGGGCGGGGGCAGTGAATCCCTACGCCGAGCCGGGCGTCAACCTGCGGCGCGGCAGCCGCGGCGAGGGCGTGAAATGGGCGCAGTGGGCGCTGAACCGGCGTGGGTATGATCTGGGCCCGGACGGCATTGACGGCGACTTCGGCCGCATGACTGACAAGGCGGTGCGGGCGTTCCAGAAGGCGGAAGGCCTGCAGGTGGACGGGATTGTGGGTGTGAGGACAAGGGGGAGGATGAAAGGCATTGGGTGATGGAGTTTAGAGGTATCAGGTAGGGTGGAATGAATTTTTCTCCCTGCCGCTTTTCCCCAAGTCGGCCTGTGAGGATTCGACGGCTACAGCGGCTTCGAGCAGGGGGTGTTCGTGTAGCCGTTCCTGCGTGAATGGACTGGGGCGCAGCTGCTCGGGCAGCTCTTCCTGCACCAGCACCTGCTCCTCCTGCGGAACCACCTGCGCCGGGTCGTCTACGCAATGCCCGCGCTGCGGCTGCGCGATGACCCGCACCACCTGACAACCGCCCCGCACTGTCCGATCAGCTTGATCCGGCAGGGGCGTTCATATAAATTGAGGTCTGCCGTGATGGCAGACCTCAGCCTGTCAAAGAATCCACAATGCGACCTCGCAATGCGTCTTCTTATGCGA
>CAYRZK010000300.1:0-1368 GCA_964428785.1 uncultured Oscillospiraceae bacterium
CCTCAGCTTTTCCGAATCTCTTAGCAAAGCGTTTTACAAGAAAATCTTCCATATAGGTAAGATGCCTGGTGAAGCACACGGCAGTAATAACTATTTGCCAATAACGCCAATCAAGGTAGATGAATTGCAACAGGCTGAGATTGCTCAAAGAAATCTCATGGTATTCGGAGATTTAATAGAAAAAGAATCCGGAAGGTTAGCACGAATTGTTGATAGAGGTAATGCTGAGTTGCATAAACTTCTTACATACTTAATTAGAGAGATACTTCGAAACACACCAGAACATGCAGGAACAAACACTATGTGGGTTTGTGGTCAATATTGGCCTTCTTATGAATTGGCAGAAATTGCTATTGCAGATGAAGGGATTGGAATATATAACAGTATTACTCGTAATTATTCTCATAGAGAGTATATCACCGATAATAAAAAAGCACTACAATGGGCATTAAAAGCCGGAATTTCTGAAGCATTTAAACCATCAACGAAACAAAAAAGCCACGACGAATGGGCAAATTCCGGTTTTGGTCTTTATATGGTAAGTTCAATTTGCAAGAAATTAAATGGTAGTTTTTGCATTCAGCCTTGACACTACAATCCCATGACAACGAACAGTACGATATGATTTCATATAAAAGAGATTGCGGAGCCTCATAGGAAGCTCCGCAATCTCTTGCGATTCGTTATTCGCCCAGCAGACGATAGAGCATGGTGACGATCTGCGCACGAGTGCAGTTGCCCTTGGGCATGAGGTTGCCGTCATAGCCCTGCATGATGCCCGCATTCACCGCCCACTGCATGGCGGCAACGGCATAATCGGAAATGCTCTCATAGTCCGCAAATTCCCGGACGGCCATGCCGCCCTGAGTGGTGTCCAGACCGGTGGCCTGGGCGTAACGATAGAGAATCGTCACGAACTGCTCACGGGTGATGGTGTCGCCCACACCGAACAGGCCGTTGCCGTAGCCGCCGACAATGCCCAGGGATGCCGCCCAGCGGACGGCCTCCGTGTAGTAGCCGTCGCCCGCGTCAGCGAAATCCATGGCGAAATTCACCACAGGGCAGCCCGCTGTGCGCCACAGGAATGTCACGAGCTGTGCGCGGGAACAGCTCAGGTCGGGGCCGAAGTGATTCTCGTCAATGCCGCCGGTAATGCCCTCCTTAGCAGCCCACAGGACTGCGTCGGCATAGTAGGCATCCGCAGGGACATCCACGAAGAAGTTCAGCATGGAGTTATCCTCCATGAAAGTGGCCTTCACGGTGACCTTGGAAGAGGGCATCTTGAAGGTGTACTTGCCGTTGCCCTTGTCGGTCAGCTTGACTTCCTTGCCGTTCTTATCGAGGACGGTGATGGTCTCGACGGTGTAG
>CAYRZK010000301.1:0-1368 GCA_964428785.1 uncultured Oscillospiraceae bacterium
ATGAGCCAAACCCAGTCAAAGTGAGATAAGTCTAATTTCGGAAGCTTAAAGCTTAACGCAGCCTTTTGTTAGCTGTAATTTCAAGTTCCTTTGCGCAGAATATTTAGATATGCTTCATAGGCAAAAGTACGGTTTCTGCTAGTATCGGTTGTTTGCACCAAAATACCGGCATCAACTAAACGATTGACTGCGCTGGAGGCAGTATTAAAGGTAATACCTAAAGCCTCCGCTGTTTTTCGAATCTCAATAATAGGATTGGACTCCAAGTAGTTAAAAACGAGCATTGCATTTTTTGCTGCACGGCCCAGCTTGGAAATTTTAGCTACATTTGCATCGTGAAGAACAATCAGTTCATCAATTGTTGCAGTGGCATCTTCAGCAGATTCCATAATAGCTTGCAGGAAGAACTTGACCCACTGTTCGTAATTTCCTTTTGCTCTTACCTCAGTCATACGGTCGTAATATTCCACACGATTTTTCTTCAAGAAGTAAGAAATGTATAAAGCAGGTGTCGTGAGGACTTTTTTCTCCATGAAGAACAGCGTAATCAGCAAGCGACCAACACGGCCATTTCCGTCAAGGAAGGGATGGATGGTTTCAAACTGGTAATGTATCAATGCTGCTCTGATTAAGGCATCAAGTTCATCATCGGCATTGATATATTTTTCGAGATCGGACATTGCATCCAGCATATCATCGGGAGACGGAGGAATATATCGGGCATTTTTGAGAGTGCTCCCTTGACCGCCAATCCAGTTCTGAGAATACCTGAACTCGCCGGGACTCTTTTCTTGGCCTCGTACTCCTTCCATTAAAACCGCATGGATTTCCTTGATCAAACGATTACACAACGGAAGTGTCTGTAATCGCACGATTGCAAACTCGGTCGCCTTGATATAATTTATAACATCTGCGACATTACGGTTTGTGTTGGCATCCAGCATTGGATCAAGAACATCTTCCAAAGTTGCCTGTGTACCCTCAATCTGCGAAGACATCAACGCTTCTTTACGCACATACATGGATACGAACAATTCTACATTTGGAATGCGGGTAGCAACGCTTTCCAAAACGGCGAGCTGGGAATTTGCTTTTACGAGTAAGCTAATAATATCCTCTGACAGCTCAATAGGAGGAGCTGGAGGCAGAGGATTTGGTACGAAAGATTTATATGCCATTTCGCCCGACAAATTTGATTTATAATGACCTGCACGGGTATTCATCAGTCTTGGCTCCTTTCTGGGAACTTGAAATATATACTTCTATTATGCTCCTGTTATTTCAAAAAGTAAATCGAACTTGAAATAAAGAAACAAAATGTTTGCTTTTATTTCATTTTTGACCGATGCAGAGTGGATGATACTCATA
>CAYRZK010000302.1:0-1368 GCA_964428785.1 uncultured Oscillospiraceae bacterium
GGGTGGCAGCGGTCGTTGCCTTGGGGGAAGCGCTTGAATCCGCATTAGGGGCAAGGCTTGCGCTGGCTGTGACGGCAGCACTCGGACGGGGCGAGGCGCTTGCGGCCGGCGCGGGCGTGGCCGTTACATCTTTGGTTGTGGTCGTAGTGGTGACTTCGGGATCATCGGTGTTAAAGCGCTCGACAATGGCTTCCCGGGCGCTGGTGGTGAGATCCAGCACGGTGTCGATGCCGTCAGCCAGCCGGTTGGAGGTGAAGGCGGCGTAGACTTCGGCAAAGTCGCTGATATCGCCAATGGCCTTTCCGCACTTTTCATAGACCACTTCATAGCCCTTGGCAATGCCGGTGGTGGCGCTGTCGAGAAAGTCGTTGATGCTGTCCTGGGCCCGGGTGATGTCTTCATTGCCGGTGGGCACCGTGATGGCAAATACGATCAGGAAGATGCACACAAACAGGGACATTACAGAGAACAACAGCTTGGCCCCTACGCTCCAGCGCACCTTTCTGCGCCACAGCATGATCATGCCGATGGGCCAGAAGATCAGGGACAGAAGGATGGTAAACAGGGTGTAGAAAAAGCCAGCCCTGCGACGCCTGCGCGGGGGCTTTTTGCGTCCGGAGCCAGATCGGTTGGACGGGCGCTTTTCGCTGCGCATCATGTAATCCCGGCTGCGGCCGAGGGCAAAGGCCATTCCGCCCAGAGGGCGAAGGGCTTCATTGTAGGTTATCTGCATAATCTTTCACCTTTCAAAGCGTGATACCGGCCCGTTTCGAAGGTGGCCGGTGAAGATTCTATTTTGGTATACTCAGGGGATATATGTGCATAAAGATCCATTACACATGTTATTATACCAGATGCCATGGAAATACTCAAACGACAACATTATGACTAAAATGGCGCTGAAATAGTATGAAATTGCACGGAAATAGATCGCTTTTTCAGATGGTTGAATCAATTCCTGCGTCTTCGGTGAGAAAATGTAAAGATGTATGAAAATTAACAATTCTATAGAAGGAAAAGAGGTGAAAATGTCGAAAAACAGAAGTTGGGCTGGTTGAGATTTTTGTAATGCCAACCGTATTGTGAACTTGGAGGGAAAAACAATGAATGTTGAACGTAATCTGCCCGTGGTTCGCGAGCGCAAGCTGGCGATTCTGAAGGGCGATCCGGATCTCTGTGCTCAGCAGAAGAAGTCCGGCAAGATGCTTGCCCGGGAGCGCATTGCACAGCTTCTGGATGCGGCGAGCTTCGTTGAACTGGATGTGCTGAATGCCGATGCCGGTGTGGTCACGGGCTATGGCCTGATCAACGGTAATCCTGCCTATGTATATGCACAGGATTTCACTGTAAAGGGCGGTTCCGTAGGTG
>CAYRZK010000303.1:0-1361 GCA_964428785.1 uncultured Oscillospiraceae bacterium
ATTTAGAAATACATGTGCAGTTTGATATTTGTAACTATAGAAGCAGAAAATGTCATAAAGCATGTGGTAAGTCCTTTAAAAATGTGATAGTATGAATTTAATATATGAAGAAAGGAATAGTTATGGAAAAATTTTCAAGCACATATGGCGGAACTATAGGAAATTATGTAATCTTAAATATTCCTAAAGCAGATGATAGTTATAAAACAAACTATACAATAGAGGGGCTGTTATCTGTGGTGATGAACATTCTTCAAAGAGGAAATGTGTCTAAACCAAGTATATATTTGCAAAGCAGGCTTGGTAATAGTTTAATATTATGAAATACGAGGAAAATATGAAATGACTTTTGATTTTAAAAAAGAATACAAAGAGTTTTACATGCCCAAGAGCAGACCGGAAATCGTAGCTGTTCCGAAAGCAAATTATATTGCGGTAAGGGGCAAGGGAGACCCGAATGAAGAAGGCGGTGCATATCAGCAAGCGATAAGTGTTTTGTATTCGGTGGCTTACACATTGAAAATGAGTTATAAGACGGATTACAAAATAGAAGGCTTTTTTGAATATGTTGTTCCGCCGCTTGAGGGACTTTGGTGGCAGGCTGGTACAGACATGATAGATTACAATCATAAGGATAAATTCAATTGGATTTCTCTTATTCGTCTGCCTGATTTTGTTTCTAAAGAGGATTTTGACTGGGCGGTGGCTACATCAGAGAAAAAGAAAAAGCTCGATTGTTCAGCGGCAGAGTTTATCACAATTGACGAGGGACTCTGTGTGCAGATAATGCATATAGGACCGTTTGACGATGAACCTGAATCGGTAGCGCTGATGGATGCATATTTGGAAGAGCAAGGATATACAAATGATATTTCGGATGTAAGAATGCATCATGAGATATATCTGTCAGATGCCAGAAGAACAGCTCCCGAAAAGCTGAAGACAGTAATCAGACATCCGATTAAAAAGCTGTAAAAGCTGCTATCATGTGATTACAAATGAGTGTATGAGGAGATATATGATGAAGTATAGGGCTGACAAATACGGTAATGAGATTTCCGTACTTGGATATGGATGTATGCGATTTACCCAAAAGGCAGGAAGAACGGATATATCCAAGACAGAAAAGGAAATAATGGCAGCTTATGATGCCGGTGTGAATTATTTTGATACAGCATATATTTATCCCGGAAGCGAAGCGGCTCTCGGCACAATACTTGAGCGCAATAATATCAGAAGTAATGTGAATATAGCAACAAAGCTGCCGCATTATATGATAAAAACAATTGACGATGCTGAGAAATTCTTTAATGAAGAGCTTAGGCGACTGAAAACAGATTATGTTGACTACTATTTGATGC
>CAYRZK010000304.1:0-1328 GCA_964428785.1 uncultured Oscillospiraceae bacterium
AGGGCGCTGCCTGGTCCATTATCGGCAACTTCCCGGAGCAGGCCAAGCTGGATGAGATCGCCAAGTATTCCCATTTTACCATTCGCCCCATGCAGTTTATCGAGGGTGATTTGCTGGTAGAACAGGAAGTCAAAAAGCCGGTGATCCGGAAAAAGTACCGGTGACCGCCGCAGAGCTGGGGGTACTGCTGCTGTGTAGCCGCCCCAATGACAGTGCTACTGCACCACTGACCACTTCCCAATTCCGGGAGCTTGGACGCCGTGTGCGCGCCCATGGTACTGTGGCAGACAGTCCACTGCGGGAGCTTCAGTGCTCCGATTTGACTGATCTTGGCTACAATGCAGAGGAGGCTGCTCATATTTGGGCACTTTTGCAGCGGGAAAGTCAGCTGTCTGTTTATCTCGAGCACGCCCGTCGTCAGAACATTGACGCTCTGACGTTTCTCTCCCCCGGTTATCCTTCCCGGATTTTGCAGAAAGCACCTCAGCTTTCTGCGCCGGTTTTGTTCTCTCGCGGTGACCGCACTTTGCTGGAACAGCCCTGTGTTACTGTAATCGGCTCCAGAAGGCTTCTTCCGCAGAACGCCAGCTTTGCCGCTCAGACTGGCCGACTGGCTGCCGAGGAAGGGTTTGTCCTGGTATCCGGCGGTGCCGCAGGCGCTGACCAGACCGCCCAAAATGCCTGTCTCGATGCCGGCGGCAGCTGCATTATCTTTGTCCCCGATGCATTGACCCGCTACCCTGCCCGGGAACGGACACTGTATCTCAGCGCGGACGGCTATCAGCTTCCCTTTTCAACCATCCGGGCATTCACCAGAAACAATCTGATCCATATGCAGGGAGATCGTGTGCTGGCTGCCCAGTGTACCCTGGGTTTCGGCGGCACCTGGCAGGGCTGCCTGAACAATCTTCATCATGGATGGTCTCCAGTGTTTGTCTTTGACGATGGCTCCCGCGGCGCAGCGGCACTGATGGAGCGGGGTGCTACCGGTATTTCCACACTCAACAGCATTGAAAGTCTGCAAAACGCGCAGATTTCTTTTCTATAGCCGTCTTTGCGGCTGCCATATATCGCAGAAGGAAAGGAGTTTATGGGGTTTCCCATCATAAGCGCCAGTGCCTGCCATGCAGGACGACGAGGCGGAGCGTGATCGAATTTTCGGCGGATGCGCTCCCGCTGCCCCGGCAGTGTCATACAGTCAGAAATATGCGGGCAACCGCAAAACAAATGGGCTGTAACCGGTAAGAAAGCGACAGATTGACTGCGAGTTTGTCCTTTTGTATTTCACTATTTTTCTGCCGCCGTACTTCTACGGCGCAAACAACATG
>CAYRZK010000305.1:0-1319 GCA_964428785.1 uncultured Oscillospiraceae bacterium
GTTTAATATATATATTCCACATACCAGGATGTGACAGCTTTGGTATGACAAAACGAAATTTGCTATTTAAAATATGGCGTGATGATGGTAAAATACAGATATGTTGTTAATTGCGACAGGCAAAGCAAAACTTATTATTGAAAAGGAGTTAGTTATGAACGAATATGTAGCTTTATTTGAAAAAAATGATCCTAATGCGTTTCCGGCAGGTCTTGTGAGAGTAAATGCAGAGCCGAGCGACTGCGTCGTTCTCGTTTTCGGAAGCGAGAAGGTAGCTTTAATGGACTGTGGACTTGCATATTGCGCTGATAAAACAATAGAAAATATAGAAAAGGCGCTTGCCGAAAACGGAAGAGACAAGATAGATTATTTATTTGTTTCGCATACACATTATGACCATGTGGGAGCACTTCCTTACATTGTAGAAAGATGGCCTGAAATACAGGTAGTAGGCTCAGCCAAGGCTCAGTATGTATTTACTAGACCGGGAGCAATAAGAGTTATGAAGGAACTCGGTGCGGCTGCTGCAAAGGATTTTGCCGGAATCGCCGATTTTGAGCCTAAGACGGATGGTTTAAGAGTGGATATCGTGCTTGCCGACGGAGAAGCAATCGCTCTCGGAGATTTGGAATTTACAGGAATAGAAACAAAAGGACATACGGACTGTTCTATGGCTTACTTAATGAATCCGGGAAAGGTACTCTTTGCATCGGAAAGCACAGGCGTTGTAGTGCCTGACCAGGGCATTAATGGTTCGGAAATATTAAAGAGCAGCAATGATGCCATAGCGGCATGTGACAAGTGTGAAGCATATGCACCGGAGATTATAGTATGTCCTCATTACGGCATCGTTCCGAAGGAGTTCAATGCTGTTTACTTTAAGAGCATGAAAGAAGATGCTCAGAACAAGAAAGCTTTTATTAAAAAGCATTATGATGCAGGCAAGAACGAAGAAGAAATCCTTCAGGAAATGATCAAGGAATATACAAAGCCGGGACAGCCGCTTGATGCTTTTATTGCAAATGCTGTAAATACAATCGGAGTAATGTGCTGGGAAATCTCAGAGGGAATCTAAAAGGAAATCTAATATGGGAAAATATATTATGGCGCTCGATCAGGGCACTACGAGTTCCAGATGTATCATTTATGATAAAGAAGGCAAAATAGTCTCATCAGCACAAAAAGAATTTACGCAGACTTATCCAAAAGCAGGTTGGGTGGAGCACAATCCTATGGAAATCTGGTCTACTCAGATCGGCGTGGCACAGGAAGCACTCCTTAAGATAAACGCTACATACAAGGATATTGAAGCCATAGGC
>CAYRZK010000306.1:0-1314 GCA_964428785.1 uncultured Oscillospiraceae bacterium
GCGCAATATGGTGGAGCGTTTGGAATATCTCTGGCCGGGGGAGGAGTGTCTGAAGATCCGAAGAGACCACGGAACCATTGTGCAGATCACACTGCCGATAGAAGAGGAGAATAGCCTGTGAGAGAAAAGACATCGCTGCCCGACAGGCAGCGATGGAGATGGCAGGAAAACGCGTCAACATTCTGAATGATAGCAAATGCCCCCGACGTACAACATCGGGGGCATTTGTTCAGTCGAGGAAGTAGATGATGATATCTCGGCGGCCGAAATCCATGCACTGGTCATGGGTATCGTAGTACAAATCCACGATGTTTCCGTGAATCAGACTGCCGGTGTCCTCTGCTACGCAGTAGCCATAGATGTATTCGCCGTCAGCAGAGGCAATATACATTCTGGTACCCAGAGGAATAATTTCCGGATCTACGGCAACAACGCCGACTCTTGCGTCGGTACCAATGTAAGTTTTGCCGTTGCCCAGATAATTGGGACTGTTGCAAGTATAGGCCGTTGCGGTAAAGCGCACGGCAGAATGGTAGGACAGGGTTGTGCCGGGGACCGTTTTCTGCTCCGCAGTCTCGCCGGTAGGTGTCGGGGGCGTATATGTATAGTACAAAGTGGGAATGATGTAATCGTCTGTGTGGGTAAAGGTCTGATCCATGACAGAACGATCCACACCATAGAGAATAACTTCGTCCTGAGCCGCCTGAAGCAGCTGCTGGGTCAGGATGGTGCGCTGTACTTCCTGACCGTTTTCATAGGTGATCTGCGCCGTATAGTGGTTCAGACCGTCTACGCCCTCTACCAGGACTTTCTTTTCTCCGGCAGACAACGTGGAATCTTCAAAGGTACGGGTGCCGTGGGGAATTATTTCGTCATATTCGTGTGTTTCCAGAACCACGCGGGTGATGTCAATGGTCATGCCGTCATAGGTTTCCGTATCCAGTCCACAGGACAGAACATCGGAGTCGGAGAGCGTAATTCCCAGGGAAGACAGTACGTCAGAAACGGTGCCGCCATAAGAGCCAACCACATAAACTTGGCCATTTTCCCGCACGGAGATCATTTGTACGCGGTTGATGTGGATTTCTGAGATTCCGTTACTGTCGTGGGTAGTGTAGGTGTCTGATTCACCAAGATGAAGCCCGGCCTGTGCAATGACGACCTGGGGATCGGAGCTGCTGGACATACAGACAATGACACTGTCGCCGTCGGTGATGATGTACTTGGTCTGTGCAAAAGCAGGCAGAGCCAAAATCAATGCAGTGGCTGCAATTAACAGAACCAGTGCCAGCCGCCGCAGGAACAGTGTGCGAC
>CAYRZK010000307.1:0-1310 GCA_964428785.1 uncultured Oscillospiraceae bacterium
AATCAATGATTTGTAGCAGATGTATATGCGAGTGCTGTTTTATTATTTGCTGTTTTCTTTTGTATTTTAAGGAGGTAATTAAAATGTTTAATCTCATCTGGCCTGTCGCCATTGTAGTTACGGGAAACTGCCTTTACAATGTATGCTCCAAGGCAACTCCCCACAATGCCAATCTTTTTCTTTCGCTCACAGCCGGTTATATCGCCGCCGCACTCGTATGCGCCGTAATATGTATTTTTACGATGCGAGGAAGCTCTTTCGGCTCTGAAATTTCCAAGCTCAACTGGGCATCGTATTGTTTAGGGCTCACAATGGTCTTTTTAGAAATCGGCGGTATATGCCTTTATCGTGTCGGTTGGAATGTAAGCACAGGTCCTATCGTCACAAGCATATGCAGCGCTGCGGCTCTTTTTATACTCGGAGTCCTCGTTTTTAAGGATGCCGTAAACATCACAAAGGTTATCGGGCTTCTTACCTGTGGTATCGGGATTTTCCTCATAAATAAATAGTTCCACAATAAATACCGCTGAACGCACCGACCTCACACATCAAATCACAGGTCTATATTTATCCCAATTTCGTTTTATGCCTTCATTGCCGTTTTAAACCTTGCACCTTAATATTTTTGAGTGCCCGGCAGCATAAAGCCTGATTGGGATTTTTGTTTAATTTCATGAAAGTGCAATGATTTTGTGCTGTTAACATGCTTATTTTTGTGTTATTGTATAATTATGAACGAATATGCGTCAAATCTGCCTGCTGCTTTGTATTTAAGCACCCTTGGCCGGCTCATAAATGCCGTTCAAATAATTTTATGATTTAAGAAAGATTTTAACCGATATGACCGAAAGATTATACAGGCACGATGTCTATATGACGGAATGCACAGCCACAATTACAAATATAACACATGACAGCAGCCATGCTTTTATTGAATTTGACAGAAGCGTGTTTTTCCCGGAGGGCGGCGGTCAAAGCTGCGATATCGGAACCTTACAGCTTATGCGCTGCGCTCATGACGAAATTACCGCAGCTGCCGGCACTGCCGCAAACGACAGCGTCAATTCAAAAAATAAAGCACGAGAATGTTCAAATCTGCATGATGCCTGCATTTTTAATGTAACAGATGTACAGGAAAGCGATAACAGAATAATTCATACAGTCGAAACGGATACATCCGATATATTCTCGATAGGCGATACTGTATCAATGAAAATCGATTGGGAGCATCGTTTTGATAATATGCAGCGTCATTGCGGCGAGCACATACTGTCAGGTATTTTTTATCGTGAATTCGGCGGCATTAACCG
>CAYRZK010000308.1:0-1294 GCA_964428785.1 uncultured Oscillospiraceae bacterium
ACCACGGGCAGCCAAACTATGATGATTATAACAGGTCTTGTGAGCGGTATGTCGATGGGAAGTACAATACTTCTCGGACAAAATATAGGAAATCATAATGATAAAGGCGCAGCAAGGGTCTTTTTTACAAGTATTGTATTTTTTATGGTTTTAGGAGTATTTTTAAGTATTGTAATGCTTTTTGGGGCGGATTTTATATGCATCAAAATGAATGTTCCGTCGGAAGCATATTTGCCGACAGTGCATTATGTAAAAATATGCGGAGCCGGTACTGTTTTTATTGTGGCATATAATGTTTTAAGCGCAATATTCCGTGGCATGGGTGATTCAAAGTCACCGCTGTATTTCGTGGCTATTGCGAGTGTCATCAATATCGTGGGAGACATCGTATTGATGAAATTCTTTAATATGGGAGCAGCAGGTGCAGCTATTGCTACCGTGTTTGCGCAGATGGTAAGTGTAATATTTTCGTTGTTTTTAATGAAAAAGAATGGTCTGCCGTTTGAAATAACAAAGGAGGACTTCAAATTCAATTTCCGAAGCGCCGGAAATATTATCAAACTCGGAGCACCGATTGCTCTTCAGGATCTTTGCAATGAAGCATCGTATTTGATTATTATAGGACTTGTAAACATTCTCGGAGTGGTTGTTTCGGCAGGAGTGGGAATATCTGAGAAGATAATAATTTTCATGTTTATGGTGCCTATGGGATATATGCAGTCGATTTCGGCATTTACAGCTCAGAATGTCGGTGCAGGCAATATAGAGCGTGCACGAAAAGCTATGTGGCAGGGAATGGGTACTGCTATTGTTTTGGGCATTGCCCTTGCATACCTTACATTCTTCCATGGAGATTTTCTTTCAACATTTTTTATTAAGGATTTAGGCTCTGATGAATCAAAAGCAGTAATAGCAGCCTCGGCAGAATTCTTAAAATCAAGCGCTCTTGAAGCTTTGATTTTATCGGCAGCATACTGTTTAACAGGATATTTTAACGGAGTAGGGCGCACTACTTTCGTAATGATACAGGGATTATGTGCAATTTTCCTCGTTAAAATTCCATTTGCATATTATGCGAGCATGAAACCTGATCCGGTACTTTTTGAAATCGGTTTTGCATCGGCGCTTGCAGCAATATTTACATTTGTTGTAGCTTTTATATATTATTTTATTGTGAAGAACAAGGATACGAAACTAATAATGCATAACAGTAATATTGAATAAATAATATATATCATACATAGTCGGCTGCCGAATAAGCAGCCGATTTTTCTCTCTATTAATACATTATGAT
>CAYRZK010000309.1:0-1289 GCA_964428785.1 uncultured Oscillospiraceae bacterium
CATTTGAAGCATCGATAGACCCTTCAATATGTCTGATTTCAGCCTTAGCTGTTCTTGTCTGCTTCTGATGCTTAGTCTGAACATTAACGCCTTCTACAACGATTCTGTTCTTTTCAGGGATAGCCTTTAAAACCTTTCCCTTCTTGCCCTTATCTTTACCGGTAATTACTACCACTACATCATCTTTTTTGATTTTCATGCTCGTACCTCCTATAATACTTCCGGAGCAAGTGATACGATCTTCATGAAGCCCTTGTCACGAAGCTCTCTTGCTACCGGTCCGAAGATACGAGTACCAACCGGAGTCTTATCATCCTTGATGATAACAGCAGCGTTCTGGTCGAACTTTACATAGCTTCCGTCCGGTCTTCTTGCTCCTGTCTTAGTTCTTACAACTACAGCCTTAACTACATCGCTCTTCTTTACAACGCCACCCGGTGTTGCGTCCTTAACGGCACAAACGATAACATCTCCTATATTCGCATACTGGCGGCTTGTGCCTCCGAGGATACGGATACATAAAAGTTCTTTTGCACCGGAATTATCTGCGACTCTTAATCTTGTTTCAGTCTGAATCATTTTCTGGTGCCTCCTTTACTTAGCTTTTTCAACGATGTTAACAAGTCTCCATCTCTTGCTCTTTGAGAGAGGTCTTGTTTCCATAATTCTTACTGTATCACCGATATTACATTCGTTGTTCTCATCGTGAGCCATAACCTTCTTAGTTCTCTTTACAGCCTTACCGTAGAGGGAATGTCTTACGAAGTCTTCGATTGCAACTGTGATGCTCTTATCCATCTTGTTGCTTACAACGACACCGACCTTAGTCTTTCTTCTGTTTCTTTCAACTGTCATATCACATCCTCCTTCCTACTTAGCCTCTAAGCTCTTTTTCTCTGATTACAGTCTTGATTCTGGCGATATCTTTCTTAACTTCCTTCATCTTAACTGGATTTTCAAGCTGTCCTGTCACATGCTGAAATCTAAGGTTGAAGAGTTCGTTCTTCTGCTTAGTGAGCTCCGCAGTGAGTTCGGCAACTGTCATATCTCTCATTTTCTTTAATTCCATTATGCCTCTCCTCCTTCGCACGCTGCTGTTTCCTTAACAGCAAACTTACACTTTACAGGAAGCTTGTGTGATGCGAGTCTCATAGCTTCTCTTGCCTTTTCTTCCGAAACACCTTCGATTTCGAACATAACTCTGCCCGGCTTAACTACTGCTACCCAATATTCAGGAGCACCTTTACCGGAACCCATACGAGTTTCTGCAGGCTTCTTTGTAACCGGTT
>CAYRZK010000310.1:0-1288 GCA_964428785.1 uncultured Oscillospiraceae bacterium
GAATATGCAAGAATATTCTGAATATAAAGAACTTATAAAGGAGAAAATAATAGTTATGGCGTTATATTTCAAGGGATTTACAGTCGCACTTGGCGGTATTCCGGTGACACTCGGAGTAAGCTTTATTGCGGTAATCATCGGTATTTGTCTGGGTCTTGTGCTTGCACTTATGAAGATGTCAAAGTTTACAGCATTAAGAGCTATTGCTGCAGCATATATCGAAATCGTAAGAGGAACACCTATGCTCGTTCAGGCACTTATATTTGCTTATGGTATTCCGCAGCTTTTACAGGCAAACAATGTTGAATTCAGGTGGGCACATCTTGTTATTCCTGCTATTATCGTTTGCGGCTGCAACAGCGGTGCATATGTAGCCGAAATTATCAGAAGCGGACTTCAGGCTGTTGAAAAGGGACAGATGGAAGCTGCAAGATCTCTTGGAATGAGCCACGGGCTTGCCATGAGGCTCGTTATAATACCGCAGGCACTCAGGATAGTACTGCCGGCATTTGCCAACGAATTTATTTCGCTTATTAAGGAAACATGCGTACTTTCATATGTTGGAGTGCGTGAAATCCTCAGAAAGGGTGCGTTGTGGAATGCGGCTACATTTAACACTTTCCCTGCCTACATAGGTGTTGCGCTTGTGTATATGCTTCTCACCATTCCTCTTTCAAAGCTTGTAGGGCTTGTTGAAAAGAAAATGTCAACAGATACAAAGGCTGTTGAAAAGGTGACATTTAAGCAGAGAATGTTCTTAAAGAAGGAAGGAATGGGAGTAACATGGTAGAAGTAAAAAATTTAAAGAAAAATTTCGGCGGACTTGAAGTTCTTAAGGATATTACTGAAACGATCAAGGATGGAGAAGTGGTATGTATTATAGGACCGTCAGGTTCGGGTAAGAGTACATTCCTGCGCTGCCTCAATATGCTTGAAGAGCCTACGGGCGGAGAAGTAATTGTAGACGGTGAAGCATTCACACAGAAGAATATCAATGAGTTAAGAAAAAAGATGGGAATGGTATTCCAGCAGTTCAATCTGTTTCCGCATATGACGGTTCTTAAGAATATTACGGTGGCTCCGGTAAAGGTAGGCGGCAAGAGCGAAAAAGAAGCACAGGAGATTGCAATGCAGCTTCTTGAAAGGGTAGGGCTTGCTGATAAGGCCAACGAATTCCCATCGTCGCTTTCAGGCGGTCAGAAACAGAGAGTCGCTATTGCGAGAGCTTTGGCGATGAATCCGGAATATATGCTTTTTGATGAGCCTACATCGGCGCTCGATCCGGAAA
>CAYRZK010000311.1:0-1281 GCA_964428785.1 uncultured Oscillospiraceae bacterium
AAGTATCAGCGAAAGATCGAGCAGGCTGGCTTCGAGCTTTGTAAATTCGCCTGTAGGTCTTATCATACGCAGTATGTTTTCGGCAGTGCCGAGCTCCGGTATAGGATAGTGAAGATAAAGGCTTTCATTATCAAAAAAGTTGTGCTTCGCCGTGTGGGCATATGCTATGAGTGCAGGGAAATACCCGATAAGCTCGATCGACTGTCTCAGAACATTTTCGACAGAGATATCATCGGGATTATCGTCATACGAATAGAGCGCAAGTACGCTGCGGGCGAGCTTGTTCATGAGATTCGGAGAAGGCGCTACGAGTATCATATCTCGTGCGAAGCCGTCCGGAAGCTTTCGCTTCATTGCAAGCAGCGATTTGAATTCATCAAGCTGCTTCTTGCTCGGAAGTTCTCCGAAAAGAAGCAGATATGTTGTTTCCTCAAAGCCGAAACGATTCTCTTCAATACATCCGTTTACGAGATCCTCAACATCGTAGCCTCGATAATAGAGCTTGCCGGGGATGGCGATTTTTTCATTTTTTTCGTTTACTGTATATCCCTCTACATTGCTGACTCTCGTAAGTCCGACAAGCACTCCTGTGCCGTTGGCGTTTCTGAGTCCACGCTTGACATCGTATTTTTTATAGATTTCAGGTTCGATTACATCGGTTTTTTCGAGTTTTGCCGACATTTCCCTGATAAATGCATTGTTATTCAAATCAGATGGCTGGTATGTTTTTATTGCCATAATAGTCCTCCGAGTAAAATGTATATATATAGTAATATAGGCATGATTGTATACCGAAATACAAGATATATCATTATATCATAATATCTGCTCATAGTCAAATTTGCCGTTTTAATTTAATATATCCGAAGATATCTGCGGCACAAGGATGAAATTCGTGGTATAATAAGAATGTATGTTCTGCCTATGTAATATGCCGCATCTTATGCAGGCGGCATCCTGATATTTGAAAAAAGGCAGCGCATTGTGAAAAAGGAGCATTTATGGACAGATTTGTATTACATTCCGAATATAAAATGATGGGCGACCAGCCGCAGGCGGTTGCAGCGCTCGTAAATGGTATTAAGTCCGGAAAAAAGCACCAGACGCTGATGGGCGTCACGGGCTCGGGCAAGACCTTTACAATGGCAAACATAATTGAGCAGGTGCAGAAGCCAACGCTTGTTATTTCGCACAACAAAACACTGGCGGCGCAGCTGCATGGCGAATTCAAAGAATTTTTTCCGGAAAATGCGGTGGAGTATTTTGTCTCATATTACGATT
>CAYRZK010000312.1:0-1276 GCA_964428785.1 uncultured Oscillospiraceae bacterium
AAACACCGTCTCAATGACACCCTCGTAGTCCCCCATGTTCCGGGCGGCCACGGTAATGTCCCGATAGCGGCACTGGCCCCCAGCCACAAGGCGGCGGATGTCGGCGGCGGTCTGCTCCACCTCGGAGTAGACGGTGTCCGCCTCCCGGAGATGCAGCCGTCCGCAGCCCCCCTCAAAGATCCGGTTCTCACCAAAGGCGTACCGTTCCAGATGGTCCAGCTCCGTCACGCAGTCCGACTGGGTCCGGGTGATCTCCACCGGGCAGCGCAGGTCTGCCGCAAGCCGCTTGAGCTGTGCCAGCATCCGGTTGGATGCATCAAAGATCTCCTCCCGGCTGTTCTCCTCCCCCAGCAGGACCACGGTCAGGGAGGAAGCCTCCCGCAGGATGATCTGCAGCAGCCGCAGCTCCTGGGCTGTGAAATAGGAAAAGCCGTCCACAAACACGTCCTTCCCCTTCACATATCCGGAGCCTTCCAGCGTTTCATTCAGCTTGGAAACGGGGTCCCGGACATCCAGCGTGCTGCTGTGGATCTGCGCCTCATAGGCGGCGTACAGCAGCCCCAGATCGTGCAGCTTGTCCCGGGAGCCGTTCTCCATCCCATCCACCTGCTCCATCAGGGCGGAGGGCACCACGCCATAGCTGCGGAACTCGTCGAACAGGTCCAGCAGCTTCCGCAGAAACGCCGTCTTCTGGGACGGGTGGCGATACACCCGCAGCTCCGGGGCCAGCTCCATCAGGACCTTTTGCAGCGTCAGCAGCCTGCCGCCCGCGTCCAGAGAGACTTTGGCCTGTCCACCCACGATCCCCAGCACCCGGTCACACAGGCGCTGGACACTCAGCACCTCCGCATGGCGGCTGACTGTATTCCCGCACGCATCGCACAGGTCCAGCTCTGCCTGATAAGACGCGTGCTCCGGCACCAGCAGAATCTGCCGCCCGGAATCGCCCAACCGGCGGATCTGGTCCAGAATCAGGGCGGATTTTCCGGTCCTGGCCCGCCCGATGATGATGTGCAGCATGACGCACCGCTCCTTCCGCTTTCTTCTGCTGACCATGATAGCACAGTTTCTGTCCCATGAACAGTCCAGTTGCCTTTTTTCTCCCCCTGTGGTATCCTGAACAAACAACATTCGACTCTCACAGGAGGCCCGCCATGCACATCCCTCAAAGTGACACCCAGGCTCTGACATTGGAGCTGTTTCAGCCCGCTCTGGAAGCCGCCCTGCGCCCTGCGGCGGCCTATGACGTCAGCCGCTGGCTCTATGTGCCCAACAC
>CAYRZK010000313.1:0-1275 GCA_964428785.1 uncultured Oscillospiraceae bacterium
AGGGATATTCGGGCAAGAGATATTACGGAGGATGCGAGCATATAGATGAGATAGAGACCTTGGCGATCGAGCGTGCCAAAAAACTTTTTGGTGCGGAATATGTTAATGTACAGCCTCATTCGGGTTCGAGCGCCAATCTTGGAGTTTATTTCGGGCTGCTTGAGCCGGGAGATACGGTACTGGGAATGAGTCTTTCAAACGGTGGGCATCTGACGCACGGCAGTCCTGTCAATATGTCCGGAAAGTATTATAATTTTGTGTCGTACGGTCTCAACGAAGAAAGCGAAATGATAGATTATGATGAAGTGCTTGCGCTCGCAAAGAAGCATAAGCCAAAGCTTATCGTTGCGGGAGGTTCGGCTTATCCGAGAATAATCGAGGCTGACAAATTCAGAAACATTGCCGATGAAGTAGGGGCATTGTTAATGGTGGATATGGCGCATTTTGCAGGGCTTGTTGCAGGTGGTGTGCATCCGAACCCGGTGGAATATGCGCATGTTGTTACTTCAACGACACACAAAACCTTGGCAGGACCGAGAGGTGGGTTAATTCTTGCAAAAAAGGAATTTGAGACAATTTTGAACAAGGCGATATTCCCCGGAATACAGGGCGGACCGCTGGAGCATGTGATAGCAGGAAAGGCTGTATGCTTCCATGAGGCATCAAGACCTGAATTTAAAGAGAAAATGGTGCAGGTAGTAAAAAACGCCAGGGTGCTTGCGGAAGAGCTTATGAAAAAGGATTTCAGACTTGTATCGGGCGGAACAGATAATCACCTTATGCTGGTAAATCTCATAAACAAGGGTATTACGGGCAAGGAGGCGGAGAAGCTTCTTGACGATGCTAATATCACGCTTAACAAGAATACTGTACCGAACGACCCACAGAGTCCGTTTGTGACATCGGGCATAAGAATTGGTACACCGGCGCTGACGACGAGAGGCTTTAAGGAGGCTGATATGGTAAGAGTGGCGGAAGCAATCTCGCTTGTCATTGATAATCCGGGATGTGAGGAATGTGCATCAAAAGCAAGAGCGATTGTAAAAGAGCTTACTGATGCGCATCCGTTAAACTATTAGTGAGCAATATCAGCATTGAGACATGACGGTAGCAGCCGCTGCAAAGCTGAGTGTTTCGTAAAAAGAAGTGAAAAAGAAAAATTGACATTGTTGGTGGTATGTTTATTTTTTATCAACAGGAAAATCGTAGGTGTTTATTTTAAAGGATTGACATATATCCTCAGCCTTTAGAGAACGGACAAATATTAAAGAGCAT
>CAYRZK010000314.1:0-1273 GCA_964428785.1 uncultured Oscillospiraceae bacterium
CCTATATATAATGCGATTGTATGGCAGTGCAGGCGCACAGCCGAATATTGTGATTTGCTCAAAGAACAAGGCTTCACAGATATGTTTCGCAAAAAAACAGGACTTCTGATAGATGCTTATTTTTCCGGAACAAAGCTTAAATGGATACTCGATAATGTTGTTGGAGCAAGAAAACGAGCAGAGGCGGGCGAACTGCTTTTCGGAACAATCGAGACATGGCTTATTTGGAAGCTTACAAGAGGAAAAGTACATGTAACAGACTATACCAATGCTTCCAGAACGATGCTCTTCAATATAAACGATGTATGCTGGGATAAAGAAATACTTGCTCTCTTGGATATTCCCGAACAAATGCTGCCTGTACCAAAGCCGTCAAGCTGCATATATGGCGAAACCGATGCGATATTTTTCGGTGGACCGATTAAAATTGCGGGTGCTGCTGGAGATCAGCAGGCAGCGCTTTTCGGGCAGACATGCTTTCAAAAAGGCAGCGCTAAGAATACATACGGCACAGGCTGTTTCCTGCTTATGAATACGGGCGAAACACCTATATTTTCCGAAAACGGCCTGCTCACGACTATTGCATGGGGTATTGACGGCAAGATTACATATGCGCTCGAAGGCTCAATATTTGTCGGCGGAGCTGCATTACAGTGGCTGAGAGACGAGTTGAAATTGATCGAAAATGCAGCACAGTCAGAGGATTTTGCCAATGCGGTGCCGGATTCGGCAGGTGTATATCTTGTGCCGGCATTTGTGGGGCTCGGCGCTCCGTACTGGGATCCTTATGCAAGAGGTGTGCTTGTAGGACTTACAAGAGGCTCAAACAGATATCACATAGTGCGTGCCGCACTGGAATCAATAGCATATCAGGTATATGATCTTGTTGATATAATGGAAGCAGAGTCCGGAATATCAATTATGGCGCTCAATGCTGACGGCGGAGCATGTGCAAATAATTTTCTTATGCAGTTTCAGTCGGATCTTCTCGGCAGAAAAGTGCAGCGACCGGATAATATCGAAACAACATCGCTTGGTGCGGCATATCTCGCAGGGCTTGCGACCGGATATTACTCATGCATGGAGGAGCTTAAAAATACAAAAACAGGTGATGTTTTTAAGCCGGATCTTGATAAAACAAAGAGAAGCAAGCTTATAGACGGCTGGCATAAGGCTGTGGAAAAGTCTTTCAGATGGGAAACTCCGGATAATTCAAAATAATTTATAAAAAATACAAATTTTTTTACTAACACTGTTGACAATATCCGTTAAC
>CAYRZK010000315.1:0-1265 GCA_964428785.1 uncultured Oscillospiraceae bacterium
GCAAAATAATAAACCGAGAGACTCCGATAAAGTCTCCCGGTAATAAGCACTGTATAATCCGCAATAGCGTTATGCGACTAAGTGTTTTGCCTCTGAGATGGAGAACATATCGGAAATAGGTGCGCAAAAAGGCATGCACATACAACAAGACTGCATGCACATCTCCATCATCATAATAGTAGTAGTGAAGCCTGACTTTTTCATAATGTGTTCTCCTTTCTGTTTTATCTGCCTACCTGTTGGGTTGGTTTTATTATAGCGTGCAAAACCTACCTTGTCAATAGGTATTTGAAAAGTTTTCTAATTTTTTTGCACGAAATTTAGACATAATAATTTATGGCATACGTTTTGAATCAGGATTCCCTTATCGCTCGTTATTCAAAAACACCGCTCAATCTGCTCTTCCAGCGGTCTACCTTACTGGAATCATCGGACAAATATTAACGGAGCATGGGAAGGATGTCGTAATACACCACAGCCTTCATCCATTCTTCGGTGCATTCCTTCTGGTTGCAGAAGGCTTTCGGTTATGCGCTTACCGGCAATACACGCTTTTAATGCATGTTCATCCTCTACGGCGCGACCACGCGCAACGGCAAAGGCACCGCCATGGAGACCTTCCTCCGCCTGATGGGCGATTACGGAAAGACGGCGCGTCCGGAAACCATCGGCATGCGCTTTCAGCAGAACAGCAACGCGCCCAGCGAGGATGTGGTCCGGCTCAAAGCCGCGCAGGCCCAGTTAAAGAAGGAGGTTCTGAAATCCTTCATTGGGAGAGCGCCTTCGATACGGATTTACTCAAGGACATGCTGGCGGAGAACAAAGCCGCTATCGCAGAGGCCGAGGCCACGATCAGCGAAAGCCAGCTCGAGAAGGAATTGGAGGATTCCCGCCTGCAGTACATCTCCGAACAGTATTCGCACATCTCCGACTGGGCCAGCGAATTCGACCACGCATCGACGGACAAAAAAGATGATGCTGGCACGGATCATCGAAAAGATAGAAGTAGATCGGGAATACCGCATCACCATCACATTCTTTGTATCGCTGGATGATTTCACACAGCAGATCACGGGTTCCATGGAGGGCCTGAATATTCAGAAATCCAGCAACATTTACCGGACGCTTGCGAGTTAACATAACCCGTGATATAATAACATCAGAGGTGGAAGTTACCGCTTGGAGCGCAACTTCCACAAGGTTGGTTGGTATTGGTGGATTCCGCCGGTTCTTATTTACCGGTGGGGATGAGATAGAGGTAGTTC
>CAYRZK010000316.1:0-1258 GCA_964428785.1 uncultured Oscillospiraceae bacterium
TTATCCGCATCGTTTCCGAGAGCATATACATATACTACATCGTCTTCTGCGATCTTATCGAGATCTGATGCGCCGAGGAGCTGGAATGTTGTTCCGTCGATTTCGTCATTATCATCTGTATCAAATGCGATTCCGAGGAGCTCCTGATCATCAGCAAGGATTTCCTGTACATCATCTTCTGCCTGTGCAGCTTCTGTTACTCTCCACAGTGCAACTGAGTAGATGTCCTTGAGAGTCTTTCCTGATACATCTGCTGCAAGTGTCATTGAAGTATTTGTAACTGACTGAACAGCACCGATTGCTATATCAGCAGTATATTCAGCATTTCCGAATGCAGGGATTGATGTTGTTAAATCAACGCCTGTTCCGAGCTTGTAAGTAACATCGTTGTCAGCTTCGAATTCGCCGTCAGCGTTGAATTCACCTGTTACGAATGTTGATGTTGGGTTGATTGCTACGATTTCATTATCGCTGTTGTAGTATACATCAGCCTGTGCTCCAACATATTCTACGAGTGAAATGAGTGAAGCTACACCGTATTCAACGATTTCGTCTTCGATCATGTAGCAGTCGAGTCCTGCAGTGAGAAGGCTTTTGCCAAGTCCTGTTGTTTCTCCGTCAGCTGCTACCTGTACGAGCTGTACTGTAAGTGCATTGTAGATGAGCTGTGCTGCTGCTGCTCTGTCTACTGATGTTCCTGCTGCTACATCGTCATAAAGTCCGAGTGTCTGTGCAAGTGTTACATAGTTTGTAGGCCAGTTACCAACAAGTACTGATGAATTGTTTGTGTAACCGATTGCTCTTAAAATCATTGTAACTGCTTCGTTTACAGTGATTGTCTGTCCCGGCATTGCGTTGCCGTTTCCGTCTCCGAGCATGATGCCCTTATCCTGGCAGAATGCAAGGTACTTTACTGCCCATCCATATCCTGTTGTGTCCTTGAAGGTTGTTGTTGTGTAACCTGCAAGTGCGCTTTCAGGAATTGCGAGAGCTCTTGTGATCATTGCAGCGAATTCTGCTCTTGTTACAAGATTTGTTGGCTGATATGTGCCGTTTGTGTATCCTGTAACGATACCGAGGTCATTCACTACCTGGATAGCTTCTTCATTTGCATTTCCTTCGATGTCCGAAAGTCCGGCTGATGCTGTTGTTCCTGCAAATGCCATTGAGAAGCTACCGAGTACAAGTGCGAGCACGAGTACGAATGAAATTACTTTTTTCATTTCGATATTCCTCCTAAAATATTATTTTTCGGAAG
>CAYRZK010000317.1:0-1257 GCA_964428785.1 uncultured Oscillospiraceae bacterium
TGTATATACAGTCTCCGAATCTATGCCCTCATGCCGTATCTTCTGTATTGCCTGCGCTACAGTCATTTCCTCGTGCAGGCTGATATAGTCCGGTGTCATAATACTGCCGGCACAGTCATCCGGATAATTCAAAAATGTATTTATAAGTCGTCTTTCTTCTTTCGGTGTTTTTTCAAGTATTCTGCTGACAATATTCGCAGGCAGTTCTTCCATGACATCGATCATATCGTCGAAATCCATCTCGTCGATAATAAAGCGTATTTCCTTATCTGTAATAGCATTTATTATATTAACCTGGTCATCAGTCGGAAGATATGCAAACACCTCAACAGACAAATCCTTGGGAAGCATTCTGAAAAGTATTACAGCTTTATCAATACCGATATCATCAATGATATACTCCATCGCTTCCGCAATATCCGCCGCATTACCTATTTCGAGAAGCATGTCCCTTGCTGCCTTATATTTCTTATCGTTTACAAGCTCCATCATGCTCTCACGCTTTTCTTCAAAGAGCTCTTCAAATGTTTTTTCGTTCTCCATCGGTCGGTTCCTCTCTTTCCTTATTGATTTCCCGACCTTTTTACAGTGAAAGTCGGGAGCATAATCGACTTTTCAGTCGAATTAACTGTTGCCGTTTGTTTAATAGAATGTTTTCGTTTACTACTCGGCAAAGGTTCCACGATCTTTCACTTCCTTTCTTTACAACTAAACTGTGAATTTCTTTATTGCGTTGCTTTTCGCACCATGGCATCCAATATGCTTTTTATTGCACGCCAAAAAAGATATGCATGTATGCATACACTGTATATTATACTCTTCTCATCCTCTTCTTGGCAACAAAAAACCTCCCATTGCGAGAGGTTTTTATACAAATACACCCTAATGATAAATGCAAAATATATACTTTGCCGTATTTCAAGCCGTTTGGCGACTCGAATTGTTTAATCCTGTAAAAGCATTCTGTCGCTCGTTATGCTGAACTGTTCAATAAGTTTTTCCACCGTCATGTTTTGCCGTTCTTCACCTTCTATTTCCATGGCGATGCGCCCGTTTTTCATAAGCACCGTACGGTTGCCGTATTTTAAGGCATCCTCCATATTGTGTGTAATCATAAGCGTACACATATCGTTTCTTTCGGCAAATTTCTCCGTAAGTTCAAGCACCTTAGCAGATGCCGCCGGATCAAGCGCTGCCGTGTGTTCGTCAAGCAGCAGCAGCTTCGGCTCCGCAATAACCGCCATAAACAGTGTGAGC
>CAYRZK010000318.1:0-1255 GCA_964428785.1 uncultured Oscillospiraceae bacterium
CAAGGATGCGGCGGGCTTGGTGAAGATGTACGCCATGGTGAATGTGGAGCAGTACCAGATCGTGGAGACCGGTTCCACATTGGCGGAGTGCGAGATCAACTACCGCAAGACCCTGGCGGACGCGGGCCTCATCGGCGCGGGTGATCTGGACATCAGCGGTGAGGTGCAGACGGAGCACGGCATTGTGGCGGAGATCCGCAGCGCTGTCATCGACGGAAACACCCACTACTATATCCGCATGGAGCACAGCAAGGGCTATCTGGATTTCAACGCGTCTCAGGTGCCCCGGGCCGTCCTGCTGGACAAGGGTGACAGCGTCTGGTATCACTACATGCTGACCGGCGCGGAGTTCCCGGAGAACGGCATCGTGGAGGCCAGTGACTTCTGGTTCGAGGGGGAGGAAGGCCCCACGGATACCTTCGAAGCCACGGAATCCCCGCAGACAACGGAATAAAAATACAGACAGGGCGGTGAAAACCGCCCTGTCGTTGTATATTTGGCGGATATTTCGGTTGACATCCGCTTTTGACACGCCTATACTGAGGTTCAACAAGCCCAAACGTTAGGAGCGTGCGCGTATGGAATTGACTTTCAATGAGGCGGTGCTGGGTGTGGAGATCAGCGGTATCCGCCAGTTCACCTATCTGGTGCGGGAGACACCGGGGGCCTTTGGCCTGACCATCGGCGAGCCGGACCAGAACACCCCGGAGTGTGTGAAGGAGGCCGCCAAGGCAGCCCTGGATGCCAACGACACCCACTATCCCCCCGGCAACGGCTATCCCTATACGCTGGAGGCCATCTCACGCTATGAGGCGGAGCACCACGGGCTCCACTATTCCCCGGACGAGATCGTCCTGACCATCGGAGCCACGGAGGCCCTGTACGCAGGGCTGGCCAGCGTGCTGAATCCTGGCGACGAGGTCATCATCCCTACACCAGCCTTTGGCCTGTATGAGTCCATCGTGAAGCTGTTGCGGGGCGTGCCGGTGTTCCTGCCCACGGAGAAAAACCGCTTTCAGATCGACCCGGCGGCGCTGAAAGCGGCCATCACCGACAAGACCAAGGCCATCATCCTGACTTCCCCCAACAACCCCACCGGCTGCATTTACACCAAGGAGACGCTGGACGCGGTGCATGACGTGCTGGCGGACAAGCCCATCTTTGTGTTCTGCGATGATGTGTACCGGGAACTGGTCTACACGGAGGACTACCACAGCTTCTCCGAGTATCAGGACCTGCGGGACCGGATCATCGT
>CAYRZK010000319.1:0-1248 GCA_964428785.1 uncultured Oscillospiraceae bacterium
CGGCCAGCCGGACGGGCTCCGGCGCATCTGCGTCAAAATCCGTCCGGCAGAAATCATTGGCCGCGGCCTGCGCCTGTGTCAGCAGACTTTCCAGCAGATTGTCCTCTGCGTCCTGCTGAATGCGCAAATGCGCCTTCAGTTCTTCCGTGGAAACGATCATTGATTCGCATCTGCTTCCATCAGCCCGGCGGCCTTCAGCGCCGACAACAGCGCGTTGAAATCGTCCTTCAACGTCACGATGGTTGTGGCTTCGCTGGCAGGCACATTGGCGGCGGGCGTAATGCCCGCACCGCCAAACAGATTGTCGCCGCCTTCCACACTGGCCGTAGGCAGGAAGGTCAGCTTCCCGCCAATAACCAGTTCGTTTCCACCGTGCGCAAAGTAGTTGTGCGTGGTACGAGTTTCATCCCGCTCAGGATCGGCTCGTTTCATCCATCATCCCTCCTTAGGACGCCTTCTGCGTCAGCACCTTCACAGCTTCAGGCAGGATCAATCTGCCGTCCACGCGCTCGGAGGACAGAAAGCCCACCTGACCGGTAGCAGCATACAGCTCATTCAGTCGCTTGAAGCTGCGGCCCTGACGATCCGCCACCCAGTAATAGCCCAGATCGCCGAACAGAATGCTCTTAGCACCGGCGGCGATGGCGGGCATGAAGGTGGAAGTGTACACAGGACGGTTCAGCAGCGTGTCCGGCTGGCCCGCGCGCACGCTGGGCTGCCAGAGATAATCGCCGTTGCCGTTCTTGAGCTTGCGCAGGGCCTTCACGGTGGAATCGTTCATGATGAACACGGAATTCCGGCGATAAGGCGCGCGCAGCGAATAGAACAGATCCATGACTTCGTCCATGGTGACAGCCGTGGCGCTGGCCGCAGTCACGCCGGTCTGCGCACCGCCAGTGGCCGCCAGAATACCCAGCGGCTTGCCCGTGCCGTTGCCGGTGAAGAAAGCCTCTTCCTCAGCCGCGCCGATACGTCGCGCAAATTCGCGAGCGATATAGGCAGGAAGATCAAAGGCGGAGTCGTTCAGCAGCTCCTCGGACACCTTAATCATGGTGGCCAGCTTATAGGAGCCGATGGAAACCTGACCGAAGGCGTCGTCGCTCTCGGGATAGGCGCCTCCCTCGTCGATCCACGCGGCAGTGCCGTGCGAGGCTACCACGGGAATCTTGCGCTCGCCGGAGGTGGTGGTGATAACGTGGGCCAGCTGGCGGAAGATGTTCTGCTCCTGCAGCGCGTCGATCAGGGTGC
>CAYRZK010000320.1:0-1235 GCA_964428785.1 uncultured Oscillospiraceae bacterium
GGGAATACCTCTCCCGAGGCGAAAGCTGGGAAGCCGCCCTGCGCACCCGTCTGTTCGAGGATGACGGCCCCAACTGGACGCCCCGCATCTCCGGTCTGCAGGCGCTGGACGGCAGCTACAAAATGAGCATTCTCAAGGCCGCTGACCCGGAGGGCCAGGGCTGCGCCCGCTTCTTCTGGGAGTATCCCGCCGTTGCTGGACTGGGCCATTTCCTGCACACCTATGTCCGGGACGGAAACCCCATCCCCACCTTCCAGGGTGAGCCGGAGCGGGTGGCTATCATGCAGGATATTGACCGGCTGACCGAGTCGCTCTGGTCTGCTCTGGATGAAAACAACAAGATTTCCCTCTTTGTCCGCTACACCGATCTGGAAACCCGCGCGGTGACCCAGCGGATCATCAATAAGAATCAATAAAACCGGCGGGCGGCGGCTGCCGCCCCGCGTCCATGCTTTGAGGAGGCTAACTGTGAAAGAATTCGAACTGAAATATGGCTGCAACCCCAATCAGAAGCCCGCTTCCATCTTCATGGAGGACGGCTCTGCGCTGCCCATCACCATTGTCAACGGTCGTCCCGGCTACATCAACTTTCTCGATGCCCTGAATGCCTGGCAGCTTGTAAAGGAGCTGAAGGGGGCCACCGGTCTTTGCGCCGCCACTTCTTTTAAGCACGTCTCCCCCACCTCCGCTGCTGTGGGCAGGCCCCTGCCGGAGGCGCTGAAAAAAGCCTGCTTTGTCGATGACATTCCCGATCTGGATGCCCATCCGCTGGCCTGTGCCTATGCCCGCGCCCGTGGCACCGACCGGATGTGCTCCTTTGGTGACTGGGTAGCTCTGTCCGATCCCTGCGATGCCCTCACCGCGCAGCTCATTGCCCGCGAGGTTTCCGACGGCGTCATTGCCCCCGGCTACACCGAGGAGGCGCTGGCCATCCTGAAAACCAAGCGCAAGGGCAGCTATAACGTGGTGGCCATCGACCCCGACTACATCCCCGCCGAGATCGAGCGCAAGCAGGTGTTCGGCATCACCTTCCAGCAGGGCAGAAACAATTTCAAAATTGGCCCCCATCTGCTGGAAAACCGCGTCACGCAGAACAAAACGCTTCCCGAAAGCGCTGAAATCGACCTGATTGTGGCGCTGATTACCCTGAAATATACCCAGTCCAATTCCGTCTGCTTCGCCTATGACGGACAGGCCATCGGCGTTGGCGCCGGGCAGCAGAGCCGCATCCACTG
>CAYRZK010000321.1:0-1233 GCA_964428785.1 uncultured Oscillospiraceae bacterium
ATATTGAAGCATAAGGAGGACAGATCATGGGTACCATTACGATTAACGGTAAAAAAGTCAGCTTTACCAATGAAAAAAATCTGCTGACCATCATTCGCAAGGCGGGTATTGATATCCCCACCCTGTGCTATCAGCCTGAGCTGTCCATTTTCGGTGCCTGCCGTCTGTGTACCGTAGAGGATGACCGCGGCCGTCTGTTTGCCTCCTGTTCCGAGGAGCCCCGCGACGGTATGGTCATTTACACCAACACTGAGCGGCTGCGCAAGCACCGTAAGCTGATTGTGGAGCTGTTGCTGGCTGCTCACTGCCGCGACTGCACCACCTGCCACAAGTCCGGTAACTGCGCGCTGCAAACCATGGCACGCCGTATGGGCGTGGACACTATCCGCTTTGATAACTACCGGGAAGAGCGTCCCATCGACTTCTCCTCCCCCTCCATCATCCGTGACCCCAACAAGTGTGTCCTGTGCGGCAACTGTGTCCGTGCCTGTAACGAACTGCAATCCGTTGGCGCGCTGGACTTCACCTTCCGTGGTTCGGAGTCCGAAGTTTCTCCTGCATTCGGCAAAAAGCTGGCAGAGACCAAGTGTGTCAGCTGCGGCCAGTGCCGTGTCGTCTGTCCCACCGGTGCACTGACCATCCGCGATGACGTGGAGAAGGTTCAGCACGCTCTGGGCGACAAGAACACCCGCGTGGTGGCACAGATTGCCCCCGCCGTCCGCGTCGCGCTGGGCGAAGCCTTCGGTGCCAAGCAGGGTGAAAACGTTATGGGTAAAATCGTCTCTGCTCTGCACGCCATGGGCGTAGACAGTGTCTTTGACACCACCTATACCGCCGACCTGACCATTATGGAAGAGTCTGCCGAATTCCTTGATCGCGTGGCCAACGGTGGCAAGCTGCCGCTGATGACTTCCTGCTGCCCCGCATGGGTCAAATTCGTGGACAACGAATTCCCCGACTACAAGGAAAACGTCTCCACCTGCCGCTCCCCGCAGCAGATGTTCTCTGCCCTGCTGAAAAAGTATTACACCGATCCCGCCCACTCCGAAGGCAAGGATCTGTTCGTTGTCTCCATCATGCCCTGTACCGCCAAGAAGATGGAAGCAGAGCGTCCCAACAGCTACACCAACGGTGTCAAGGATACCGATGCTGTGCTGACCACCACGGAGTTGATCCGTCTGATTAAGGAATTCGGTCTGAATTTCGCCAATCTGGACGAAGAAGCCTGTGATA
>CAYRZK010000322.1:0-1175 GCA_964428785.1 uncultured Oscillospiraceae bacterium
ATCGTGGCCGCCGGCAAGGGCAGCACCCCGGAGTATGCCCTGCGGTATCTGCTGAATGAAACCGGCATCGATCCCGATAAGGATGTCACCATCGACTGGAAGAGCGAACACAGCGAGTGCGTGGCGGCCATGGCCGCTGGTCAGGCTACCATCGCCCTGCTGCCCCAGCCCTTCGTCACCGTGGCCGGGACCAAGATCGAGGGCCTGCGGACGGCTCTGGACCTGACGGAGGAATGGTCCAAGCTGGACAACGGCTCCGGCCTGCTGACCGGCGTTATCGTGGCCCGGAAGGGATTCGTGGAGGAGTATCCCGCCGCGGTCAGCACCCTGCTGACGGGCTATGCTGCCTCCGTGGACTGGGTGAACGCCAACACTGCTGACGCAGCCCAGCTCATTGCGGAGTACGGCATCGTCGAGGCTGCTCCCGTGGCGGAGAAGGCCCTGCCTTACTGCAACATCGTCTGTGTCACCGGCGCGGACATGGAGACCATGCTCTCCGGCTATTTGCAGGTGCTCTTTGACGCGGAGCCCACCTCCGTGGGCGGCACTCTGCCCGGTGAGGACTTCTACTTCGATGTGACCGACTGACCCGTATTTCTTCCCAAAGGCGGCGGAGTTCCGGGACTCCGCCGTCTTTGAACGCTACAGAAAGGAGACCGCCATGACACCAAGAAAATCCACACTCCGCGTTTGGGCGGTGCTGTTCTGGCTGCTGGTGTGGCAGATCGGCGCGATGGTCCTGCAAAGCCGCTTCCCCCACGGTCATCTGCTGCTGCCCTCTCCGGCTTCCGCCTTGATGCGGCTGGGGGAACTGGCGATGACGATCGCCTTCTGGCGGGCTGTGGGCTGGTCCGCCCTGCGGATCATCGGGGGATTCCTGCTCTCCTGTCTGGCGGCGTCGGCTCTGGCGGTGCCTGCGGCCCGGTGGAGCTGGTTTCGGGAACTGATGGGCCCGCTGGTGTCGGCGGTGAAGGCGGTCCCCGTGGCCTCCTTCATCATTCTGGCTCTGGTGTGGCTGGACAGCGGCTCTCTCTCCTTCTTTATCGCTGGGCTGATGGTGTTCCCGCCGGTGTACCTCAATGTATTGGAGGGCATCCGTCAGGCGGACCGGAAACTGCTGGAAATGGCCCGGGTGTTCCGGGTCCCGTTGGGGCGGCGGGTGCGGGGCATCTATC
>CAYRZK010000323.1:0-1170 GCA_964428785.1 uncultured Oscillospiraceae bacterium
TATCTTTGAATTTGACTTTTATTCTACCCTTGTTTGTATGGTTGTGGTGCTGATTTTAGGGCGTTTTATCATAGGTAAGATTAAATTTTTGCGTGATTATAATATCCCTGAGCCTGTGGTGGGCGGGATTATCGCAGCCATTGGCATTTTGTGTATTTATAAATTAGCTAATATTGAGTTGAAATTTGATGAGTCTTTAAAAGACCCGCTAATGCTTGCCTTTTTTACTTCTGTTGGTTTGAGTGCTGATTTTGCCTCGCTTAAAAAGGGTGGTAAGATGCTTGTCATCTTTCTTGTAGCCATTAGCGTTTTGCTTGTTTTGCAAAATATCATCGGCATTGGCATTGCCAATCTTATGGGCGTGAATGAGCTTATCGGTTTGCTTGGCGGTTCTATCACGATGACAGGAGGACACGGCACGGGGGCGGCTTGGGCTGCTATTTTCAAGCAAGAACCTCATAATTTCGCCGCCGCGACAGAAGTAGCAATGGCGTGTGCGACTTTTGGGCTGATTATGGGCGGCATTATCGGCGGTCCTGTGGCAAGATTTTTAATCAAAAAATATAAGCTTAAAACCCCTGATAACACAGACAATGACACTCCTCACGGCTTTGAGGACCCGCAAAAAGAACGGCTCATCACTTCGATTAGCTTTATAGAATCTTTGGCTTTAATCGCCATTTGTTTGCTTGTAGGCACTTTGCTTAAAGGCGTTGAAAAGGCTTATATTTCAGGGCTTAATCTGCCGACTTTTGTGTATTGTCTTTTTTGCGGGGTGATTTTAAGAAATGCTTTAAGTGCCTTAAAAATTCATCAGGTTTTTGATAGAGAAGTCTCAGTTATCGGCAATGTCAGCCTCTCGCTCTTTTTAGCCTTTGCGATGATGACTGTGAATTTGTGGGAATTAGTCGCTTTGGCTTTGCCTATTGTCGTCATACTTGCCGCTCAGGCTGGGGTAATGGCACTTTATGCCATATATGTAACATTTAGATTTTGCGGAAAAGACTATGACGCAGCTGTTTTAGCCGCAGGACATTGCGGATTTGGACTTGGGGCAACGCCTACGGCAATGGTAAATATGCAAACGGTTACTTCACATTACGGGGCATCTCATATGGCTTTCATCATCGTGCCTTTGTGCGGAGCGTTTTTCATCGACATTATCAATGC
>CAYRZK010000324.1:0-1164 GCA_964428785.1 uncultured Oscillospiraceae bacterium
GAGGAAGACTCCCACAATAACCGTCTGCGCCCGGAGAAAGTCCCGTTAAAGTGCTTTCGGACGGGGGTTCAACTCCCCCCACCTCCACCAGTTCGTCGCAAGCGTCATATCGCTTGCGACGATTTTTTATGCTTCGCAACAAAATCTCTCGCACTCATTCTGCTGCTCCTCACGCTCGCCCTGTAAGCGCTATGCTGGTTTGCGATTTGATTTTTTAACATCGCTGAAAATATTCAAACTGTCGAGGATAGATACGTCGGAGCAAGATTTATATCGCTTGCTCCGACGTGTTTTGCAAGTCAGAGGCGCAGCGACGCGCCAAGAGCCGCCACTGCGCGACAGTTGTACTCTGTACACCGCCTGCGGGCGGTGTCATGCCGCTGCGTCTCACTTCCGACCGCGATTCGCTCCGCTGGATTCGCGGTCAGTTTTTGGGTGGAGGGGAAAGAACCAAATAATCGCCGCCTGATACGTTGCTGCAGATGACAAAAACAGGACCGCTCCCTGTTGGGAAGCGGTCCTGCTGGCTCATTGATTCTTGAAGTTAGCGGGGCGTTTTTCCAGAAAGGCGGTCAGGCCCTCCTTGCAGTCCTCTGTGGCGAAGCACATGGCGTAGAGCTCGTTTTCCAGAGCGATGCCGCCGTCGATGTCCATCTGCATCCCCCGGTCCACGCTGGCCTTGACGTACTTGATGGCCACCGGGGCGTTCTTCGTGAAGGACCGGGCCATGTCCAGCGCCGCATCCATCAGGGCCTCCGGGGCGCAGACGCGATTCACCAGACCGATCTGTTCCGCTTCGGCGGCGGAGATCATCCGGCCGGAGAAGAGCAGCTCCTTGGCCTTCGCCACGCCCACCCGGCGGGGCAGACGCTGGGTGCCGGAGAAGCCGGGGGTGATGCCCAGGCCCACTTCGGGCTGACCGAACTTGGCCCCGCCCTTGCCCTCAGCGTTGGGGCCGGCAGCCAGGATGATGTCGCAGCTCATGGCCAGCTCGCAGCCGCCGCCCAAAGCGAAGCCGTTCACCGCGGCGATGGTGGGGATCTCCAGCTTCTCGATGCGGCGCATCAGAGTGCTGCCGCGCTGACCCCACTTGCGGCCGGCGGCCACGTCCATGGGATACTGCTCGCCGATGTCGGCACCGGCCACGAAGGAGCGGCCCTCGCC
>CAYRZK010000325.1:0-1154 GCA_964428785.1 uncultured Oscillospiraceae bacterium
AAAATTTTTAGCTTGCGCTTGATGGATTTTCAAGCGCAGGCTTATCCTGATGCTCAGCGAAAAACTCGCGGAGCTTGTCAGCTTCATCAGGGAGAACAAAGCCGAAGCTCTGTCCGTCCACTCTGCAATAGAAAGCAATTTCCATGTCTGTCACCTCAATCGAAAATATCCCGGATTTTATACGCGATCTCCATGCGCTTATCGGGGTACACCAGTACCCGGTCAATCAGCAGCTCGGCTAGCTCGGTGGTCAGCGTATCAGCATCGAAAATTGCCTTGGATGCTTCCTTGCGGCTGTCTAGCCGTGTCTCTTCGTCCTGCTTCTGCTTTGCCTGTGCCAATACTACGGCATAGGCGTTTTTTGTTTTCAGAAGCAGCTCGTCACACGCAGCCTTTTCCGCCTTGTAGGTGTTCAGGTCGATCTCGCCCATGAGGTAGCGTTCATACAAGGTGCGCTTGCCGTCTTGCAGCGCCTCGATCTGCTGCTCGTATTCGGCGCGTTCCGGCACGGAGGTATCCGCTCGGAGCGTGCCGTCAGGGGCAAACGGTGCGGCGGCTTCCATCTGCTTTTTCAACGTCAGGAATACCGCCTGCTCCAGCTCTGCGGCATTGAGGCGCATCTTGTGACAGCGGCTTTCTTCGTTCGCCTCAGAGTGGCGGCAGTAATAATATGAGGTTTTATTCATCGTGCGGGACAGCGCATGACCGCAGCAGCCGCAGAAGGCTTTGCCCTTCAGCGGGTAGTCCCGCTTCCTCTTGTTGGGCTGGGAAAAGCGGAGCTGACTGGCCTGTACGGTATCGAACACGGCTTTCTCAACGATGGCCGGGTGGTGGTCGGGGATGATGTACCACGATTCTCTGTCCTTCAGGCGGCTTCTGGTGCCGCCTACTTCGAGAACTGCCCGCTTGCCGATCACATACACGCCGGTGTAGCGTTCATCGGCCAAAATGCGGAGAATAGTAGACGCGCTCCAAATTCCGTGGGTGCGGGAAATGTCATGGGTATGATCGCCGTGCGCGGCTTTATATTCACCGGGTGTCGGAATGCCGCACCGGAAAAGCTCCCGCGTAATAGCTGCGGCATCCGGGTCTGGTTCCATTCTGCCATCGGCGCTTTTACGGTAGCCGTAGGGACAGATTTTGCTCTGATACTC
>CAYRZK010000326.1:0-1153 GCA_964428785.1 uncultured Oscillospiraceae bacterium
ATTTAAGGCTGCAAGCACTAAAATCACAGTGCTTGTTTTCTTCTTAACATCGTCCGAAATAGCTCTTAAATCATTTATATCTGCACCGTCAAAAGACTTCATAAGAAGCTTTACTCCGTTAATTTCTTCTGCATTGGCAAGCATATCGGCTGCAACATTGCCCATATCGGCTTTTTTAATTTCATCAAGCTCTTTCTTGAGAGCTTTGAGCTCTTCGTTAATATTCATAAGTCTCTGCATGAATACTGACGGGTTTGTTTTAAGCAGCTCTGAAGCTTCCTTGATGAGCATTTCAGACTCATTAGCTTTATTTAATACTGCTCCGCCTGTAATAGCTTCTATTCTTCTTACACCTGCTGCTACACCTGCTTCCGATACAATCTTAAATGAACCGATCTGTCCGGAATTTGATACATGAGTACCGCCGCAAAGCTCCTTTGAAAATTCTCCGATAGATACTACTCTTACAACATCGCCATATTTTTCGCCGAATAAAGCCGTAGCACCTGAGTCAACAGCATCCTGCATGGATTTTTCCTCAGTAACAACAGGGATAAACTCAAGAATTTTCTCATTTACTATAGCTTCAACCTTTTTTAAATCCTCAGGTGATACTGCTTCAAAATGTGTAAAGTCAAATCTAAGCCCATCCGCAGTTACGCTCGAACCTGCCTGAGCAACATGCTCGCCCACTACTTCCTTGAGTGCTTTCTGGAGAAGATGTGTTGCTGTATGGTTGCGGGCAGTCGCATTTCTGCTATATACACAGATGTTCAGCTCTGCTTCATCGCCCACCTTCATTTCTCCGCTTGTTATTTCCACTTTATGCGAGAAAACATTGTGATTCTTTGTAACCTCTGTTACCTTGGCTTCAAATCCGATACCTTTAATTATACCAATATCTGATGCCTGTCCACCGCTTTCTGCATAGAAAGGTGTTTTATCAAGAACAATTCTTGCCGTCTGTCCTTCTCCTACTACAGAAACAGCATCTTTTCCTACATAAATAGACTTCACGATACCTGTTCCCGAAGTATTTTTATATCCGATGAATACTGTATCTTCTTCATCAACACCTGCGCTTGCTTCTTTCCAGCCCTCGTCATCATCGGATTTTCTTGCGGCTCTTGCCTGTTCCTTCTGATGCTGCATG
>CAYRZK010000327.1:0-1138 GCA_964428785.1 uncultured Oscillospiraceae bacterium
AGTTAAGTCCCACGACATCGCAATGGGAGAAAAGGGGCTGATAATGCTCGGCTTCTTCAGCCGTGCCGCCTTTGCCGTGAATGTATAAAATCAAAGTTCTGTTTTGCATTTTTCAAATGTCACCTTCTGTTCTTTTATGGAAATTTTCCTGACCTCCCAGCCATAGGATCCCAGTTACTTCTTGTACCGCAGGAAGGAATGAACAATGGGAATACCAACGATTTCTCCAATTTCGGCAAAGGTCAAGGTAATCGCATCCTCGTCACAGTTCTTTATGTAGTTCCAAAGAACATGATATTTACTCATAGTAAGTCTCCTAAAAATCAACACAGGCGGCAATGCGGTAGATCCCATTGCCGCCCGGTTGTTCGTTTATCAGAAAATCTGACCGTCCAGCTTCAGTTTTTCCTTAAGCGGAAAGGTTTTGTCGAATACCTCCGCTTCGCTTTCGTCCACGAAGTAACAGTCGAGCGGAGTATACTCGCCGGTAATTCCGCTGAGATAGCCCTCCTTCAGCTCTTTGCAGAGGAAGAAGGACGCATCTGCGCCTTCGGGCAGCCCGTGGTAACGAATACCGAATTTACTTGCGTAATCAAAGCCGCTTTTGCCGTAGAAATCGATATTTCCCTCAAAGCAAAGCGCCTTGATGCCGAATTCTCTGGCTTTCTCCAGCGTATAGTCCAGCAAAAGCTTTCCATAGCCTTGCCGCCTAAGCTCCGGCGCAATGCAGATCGGACCCATTGCCGCAATTGGAATATTCCGATCATCGTCTGCCCGAATGACTGCTCGAACAAATACATTCTGGCCAATGACCCTTCCATCTTTTTCCATGACGTAATTCAGCTCCGGAATAAAATCCGGGTGGTTTCTCATTTGATGGAGAACGTAATGCTCCAGACATCCGGGGCAGTATACATTCCAAAAAGCTTCTCTGACCAGATTTTCAACGGCTCGGTGTTCATCTTTTCTTTCCAAACGAATGGTATAGTCAAATGTATTCATTATTTTTCCTCCTGAAAATTGTTGACCGCAATGTGGGAGGTTTGCGCGGAAATCGTATTACGCAAGCCTCCCGCTTACGCCACAATCTCCGCTTTTTTGATTGTTTTCTTCAAAAAGCAATCTCCTTAAAATAATA
>CAYRZK010000328.1:0-1125 GCA_964428785.1 uncultured Oscillospiraceae bacterium
GTACTATGCTGATTTGATGAGCCTCCACTTGGATGTTGTAGTATTTGGCGTCGAAGATGATAAACTGGTAGGTTCCGTCGATATTAACGATGGAAATAAGGTCTGGGATGAGCGTATCCTCTGCCTGTTTCACAAACAGTTCGCCGTTCGGTGCAGTCCCGGACCACTGCGGTTTATCAATCAAATCAATGAGTTTCTTGTGCCGCATTTCACGGTATTGCTCGGTCAACGGTACAGGTAGCCGCAGTCCGCCGATTGGCTTCTGTAACTGGTTGCCCATTACCTCTGCACAGACTTTTTCCCATACCAGATTGAAACTGTTCGTACCGAACATACTGAAGCAGTCGAGATCGTCCAGTGCACTGCTATTGGCTATATAGGCATTAATTGATCTACGACAGGAGTGGCCGTGCCAGAAGCAGCAACAGTTGTAGCAGAAACTGTTGCCGTTCCAGCTGCCCCAGCCGCACTAGCTATGGTTGTTGGTACTGCAGCAGAAGCGAGGGCTACGCCGCCGATAGAACCGGCCAGCGCACCGCCGGCGACGCATAATGTGCGTTTCCAACCGGTAATGCCGTTCTGGTCGGCGATCATACCGCCAATGATTCCACCCGCCGTACCAAAAACCAGAATGCTGCCAGCTGCAATGAACATGGCAGTCGTCATTACAAATCCGCCAGTTGGGTCGACATACATGACAGGATTATTCATCCCATACACATACAAATTCCCGCTCTGCAGAATGGCAGAAGTCTGCGGACGGTAAGAGTACAGCTGGTTGCCCAGGGTGTCTTCCCGCTCGTTGATTTTCTCGGGGTTATCGCCGTAGATCCGGTTGGCGCTGTTCCAGTGGCTGTCCGGCTGGGTGAAGCGGCCGATGGCGGGGTTATAGTAGCGGGCGCGGAGATAGTAGGTTTCGCTCTCGTTGTCGTAGTACTCCCCGCAATAGCGGAAGGGGTTCAGGTCTTCCTCATCCGGGTTTTCTTCGATGCCGAAGGCGCTGTAGTCATACGTCCGGCTTACCGTACCGTTGTCGCTGGTCAGGCCTACCACATCGCCATGGGCATTGTACAGGTAGTAGTACAGGCCGTTCTGGGAAATCAGATTGGTGCCCCGGAGGTAGGT
>CAYRZK010000329.1:0-1101 GCA_964428785.1 uncultured Oscillospiraceae bacterium
ATTTATAGCAGTCTTTGCGGCAGCGATTGCGAGAGGTGCCTTGCTCATGATTTTCTTAGCAAGTGCTTCTGCAGCAGCGATGAGCTCTTCCGGCTCTACAACCTGGCAAGCAAGACCTGCATTTGCAGCAGTCTGAGCATCGATCATATCAGCAGTCATGATGAGATACTTAGCATATGACTTTCCAACGAGTCTTGGAAGTCTCTGAGTGCCGCCGAATCCAGGAATAATTCCGAGATTAACCTCCGGCTGTCCGAACTTAGCCTTTGTTGATGCAATTCTGAAATCACATGCCATAGCAAGCTCACAGCCTCCGCCGAGAGCAAATCCGTTAACAGCTGCGATGATTGGCTTTTCGATTGATTCCATAAAGTTCATAACCTTGTGACCGAGGATCATCATATTTCTGCCTTCGATAGCATCCATATCTCTCATCTGAGCAATATCAGCGCCTGCTACGAATGCTTTGCCTTCTCCTGTGAGGATAACAGCCTTAACCTCTGCATCTTCCTGTACCTTGCTGAATGCGCAGTAAAGCTCGTTTAAAACATCCATATTGAGAGCGTTCATAGCCTGCGGTCTGTTAATAGTGATATACGCAATACCGTCTTTAACTTCATATTTAATGTTTTCGTACATTTCCATGATTCCTTTCTTAAACTATCCTTCCGGACATTTTTTATAAACATATTACTAAATTATAGCATACCATTTAAAATGCCTTTAGGCAACCGTTTTGTTAGAAATTTCACAAATTTATAGAATTTACTTTTTTAATAGAAGCCAAAAAGAAGAGGCTCGTCTGTTTGAGCCTCTTACATTTGCATGAATCCGTATTTACATATATGTCATTAAAATTCTTATTAAAGCACCTTGCTTAAAAATGCCTTTGTTCTTTCTTCCTGAGGATTATCAAAAATCTGTGCTGGCGTACCCTGCTCCACAATATATCCGCCATCCATGAAAAGCACTCTGTCCGCTACTTCTCTTGCAAAGCCCATTTCATGAGTTACAACGATAAGCGTCATACCCTCGGCAGCAAGATCTTTCATTACATCGAGTACTTCTCCTACCATTTCCGGATCGAGCGCCGATGTAGGC
>CAYRZK010000330.1:0-1098 GCA_964428785.1 uncultured Oscillospiraceae bacterium
GTATAATGATAAAGAATTAAAGGCATCGGTGGATGCAGAGAGAGATGCGAGCAGAGCACTGCTGCTGAGACGAGGTATAGCCTTTGAAGAAGCTGCGGCAGAGTGCGGACTTGAAATAATGCCGTATAATTCTGGCTTCTTTGCGTCTGTTCCGTGTGTGGATTCGGATGCTGTGGGCGAAATGCTCCATAAGGAGGGGATTTTTCTCGTGCCGCTTGCCAAGGGGCTGAGAGTAGCGCTGTCATCTGCAACGGAAGAGCAGTGCAGGATTATAGCACCGGCAATTAAGCGTGCAATGGATGAATTTTATGGTAGATAAAAATAGAAATATATGATAAAATAAGCAGGTAAGCACGAAGCTTGCCTGCTGTTATGCAGAGTTAGTACATCGGTAGTACAGTGGCTTCCCAAGCCACGGAGGCGGGTCCGACTCCCGTACTCTGCTCCAAACTTATAAGGCTGCAAGGACATCCGATTTTGCAGCCTTTTTAACATGAGTAATTCGTCTATTTATATAGTGATAAGTAATTAATTTCCGGTTTCGTTTCCTGAAATCCGTTATTCGACGAGCAGACGATAAAGCATTGTTACAATCTGTGCTCGTGTACAGTCGTTGTTTGGCATAAGCCTGTTGTTATATCCCTGTACGATGTCAGCTTCAAGCACCCAGTTAAAGGCTGATACAGAATATTCCGGTACATTTGCAGCATCGTTATATCCCGAAACAAGCTCCTGAAGCGTTGCCGTATCCATGCCCTGTACAGCAGCATAGCGGAACATAAAAGCAACTATATGTGCTCTTGTGCATGGCATATTCGGGCTGAAAGTCGTATCAGAGGTACCATTGACTATTCCGTTCTCTATAGCCCATAATACTGCATTATAGCAGTAGCTGTTTTCATCAATATCAGTAAACGGAATATCCTTAGTCTGCGGCTTCGGACAGCCTGCTGCACGAGTGCAGGAATGTCACAGCCTGCGCACGAGTGCAGTTCAGATCCGGAGCGAAATGTGTATCGTTTATGCCGCCGGTGATGCCGCTATTCGCTGCCCACATAACAGCATTGTAATAATACTTGTCTGCGGTCACATCAACGA
>CAYRZK010000331.1:0-1088 GCA_964428785.1 uncultured Oscillospiraceae bacterium
GTTTACAAAATTTGATTGGTTTTGTCAAGTAATTTCAGGGTGATAACTTGTTATAGAACAGTCAGCAAATAAATGCAAAGCGTACCGGCTACGATCTGCAAAAAACGGATTGATGTAAAAATAAAATCGTATAGATCAAAATACCGATGCCCAGAGGCAATAAAAGAAAAAACAGGGAAAGGGGCGGAAAGAGGATAATATTTTTGATTTTTTTCCAATCCATCTCATGTCCTCCCGATGGGTGCGGCAGAAGAGCCGTTTTCCTCAATCAGATTTTGGAGCATGGTTCAGTCTCCCAGTGTACAAAAATATAAAATCAACATAACACAGAAATGTTAATAAATTATTTACAATTTGATGATTTTGAAAAAACAGAAAAATTATCCACAGAGGGTGGGAATAATCAGTTTAAAAAGAAGCAAAAGATTATTCCACAGGAGTCCACAGGCATTGTGGAGAAAAATCAGTTAAGAATGGGAAAAGTCAGGAGAAATCGAAAATCTGCGCCGATGGGAGCTGTGATTCAAGGATATTTTTCGACAGACTGGAAGTGCGGGACATTTTTATCCACAGGATACACAATGTTTTGTGGAAGAATAAGTGCATGGAACGGAGAAGGGAACATTGCAGAGTGCAGGCTGTAAATATATGTATCATAAACAGAGAACGGATAGAGCCACATATCGGCTCTATCCGTTTTAAAAATTAACTGAGGAAATTTACGCCCATGATGACAATGCCAAGAACGACCAGAACAACGCCGGTTGCACGGTTGAGCGTCTTGGGTTCGGCTTTGTTGGCAAATACAGCAGCAATGCGTGCCCACAGCAGAGTAAAGACAACGCACAGAGCAAAGACAAACCAGTCAGGCGAACCACCGATTGCAAAATGGGAGACAGCGCCAGTCAGCGCAGTGAAGGTCATGATGAACACGCTGGTGCCCACGGCAGTTTTCAGTTCGTAACCCAGAACACTGGTCAGGATCAGCAGCATCATCATACCGCCGCCTGCACCAACAAAGCCACAGATCAGGCCGATGAGGGTTCCGCAGAGAACGGATTGGATGGCGCGTGTTCCAGCGCTGACAC
>CAYRZK010000332.1:0-1079 GCA_964428785.1 uncultured Oscillospiraceae bacterium
CCTCCACCTCGGCAGTAAAGTCGCCGTTCTCAGTGGGCAGGAGCTGGCTGTACGCCCCGGCCCGCAGCACCACCCAGGAGGAGATGGCGCCCACGGCAATGACCAGCACCAGCGCGATGAACACCACAAAGGGCACGGCACACTGTTTTTTCACAAAGCCCACATAGCCCTTGACCCCGTCCCCCTGAAAGCCGGAGGTCAGCATGGCCATGCCGCAGTACACCGCGCACACCAGAAACAGGAAGATATACAGGTCCTCGGAATGGAAATTCAGGGCTGGCAGCTCCACATAGAAATACACCAGTGCGAACACCAGCGTCACGCCCAGATTAATAAGCGTCCGGGTGAAGGCGTTGCCGATAGCTCTGCGGGGCTTCCGCGCCTTTTTGGGCCGGGGGCTGAAAGGCTGCTGTCCGCCGTCGGACGCCCCCTCCCCGCTCTGGGATGCTCCCCGAAAGTGTTCCGGGTCAAACCAGTCCGGGTTGAACCCGCCGAAATTGAATGTGAACGCCATAAGCCGCTCCTTTCAAACGATCATTTGCATTTATCTTACAGGATAATTATGAACAAATCAAGGGCTGCCCCTGTTTCGATCCCGCTCGGATTTCCCTCCGCACGGCCGGCTGCCTCTTCCTGCCGCCAGCAAACAAAAAAAGAAGGACGCGCCACAGGCGCGTCCTTCCCTGGATCCTGTTATTTGCCGCAGAAGTCCTTTGCGACCTCCACGATGTGCTCCGCACTGAGGCCGAACTGCTTGAGCAGCTTGGCGGCAGGGCCGGAGTGGCCGAACTCGTCGTTCACGCCGATGCGGCGCACAGGGGTGGGCCGCTTCTCGCTGAGCACAGCGCAGACCGCCTCGCCCAGACCGCCGATGACGTTGTGCTCCTCGCAGGTGATGATCTTGCCGCAGTCCTCAGCGGCCTTCAGCGCCAGCTCCTCGTCCAGAGGCTTAATGGTAGCCATGTTGATGACCCGGGCAGAGATACCGACCTCCGCCAGCAGCTTTCCGGCCTCGATGGCCTCCGCCACCATTAGACCGTTGGCGATGATGGCCACATCCGTGCCGTCCTGCAGGACCT
>CAYRZK010000333.1:0-1072 GCA_964428785.1 uncultured Oscillospiraceae bacterium
ACTGTACCAGACCATCGGTCGGCTGATCAATCTGAA
Source organism: uncultured Oscillospiraceae bacterium (assembly GCA_964428785.1). Classification (GTDB taxonomy): domain Bacteria; phylum Bacillota; class Clostridia; order Peptostreptococcales; family Anaerovoracaceae; genus QAKD01. The sequence continues at coordinate 37 of CAYRZK010000333.1, forward strand.
GTCTGAAATCCTGCAGACCGGGCTTGGCATCTTTCATATCAATGTAAACATTGATCTTGTCCGCACTGACCTTGTCCACATTGGATTGCGTTCCTCTGACCGTGACGGATGTCGTGGTCTTGTTATCAGGCTGAGAAGCCTTGTAATGACTGGTGTTGTTGATGACGTTGATCGGTACGTTTTCCACTGTTCGAGTGACCGCTTTCCCCAGTTTTACATTCATCGTCACCTGATTCATGGAAGCACTGGATACACCGGACGGCAGTTCAATCGGTCTTAATACCGTTGAATCCTTGGTCAGTGTGGACGCATTCAGGGTTACGGTGACACTGCTGATATTCGCAAGTGCGGTTTCCGAACCATAAACCGTAACAGACTGCTGATCCATGGTAATGGATTGAATAGCCTTATTGTCCGGAATATCACCTGTCACCTGTACCTGAATCGGCACCGCCTTGCTTGGCGAAGTAACCGGCACTTTGACATGCACCGTATCCGGTACGATATCTGCCGTAACCGGGTTTCCCTGTGAATCATAGGCGACCAGTTTTGCGTCCTGTTCAAAGTCAGAATTCTGACCGGAAACATCGATCAGCGCCTTGACAAAAGCTATGGAATCCAGCGTATCCTTCGAGGCACGGACATTGACCTTCGTATATTCAAACTCCGGCGTTCCCGGCGAATAGATATCCTCCATCTTGTCCTGATTGATGAAATCATAGGAAATATCAAACTGTTTGGTTGTCTTCTTCTTTAATGTGACCACAACAGTGGTCGGGTCAACTACGACCTTGACGTTGTCACCATACCCTTCACCGGTGAGTTTTACTTCGTGCTGTCCTTCGGTAAGTCCTTCCAGATCAGCCACAACCTTGCCATCAGAACCGGCTGCTGTTGTGACATTGGAAGCGTCTCCGGTAATGGTGATATTGGCTGTTTCCGGTAATCCGGTGACTTCAAAAGTATCCGAATTATACTTGGCATTCACCTTGACATCATCCATCGTGCGGGAGGACTTCAGGGATTGCGTATAGAC
>CAYRZK010000334.1:0-1060 GCA_964428785.1 uncultured Oscillospiraceae bacterium
TTATTGTTTGGAGCTAAAAGATAAAGTTTACTTAGTCGTCACATCTTCTTTTTAGTTAGCATATGCTAACTCATTGTCTTAAAAATTGCATAGCCCACGAGGTTTCGATGGTATTCGGGCTATGCGTGTGGTGTCTAAAAGATATCGACTGCCTAATCGATTGTGTTAGCGTTCGCTAACTCGATTATATGTTAGCACCAGCTAACTCATTTGTCAACACTTTTTTTCAGTTTTTTTGATTTTTTCTTAAATCTTTTATTTTTCTTCTGCTTTTCTTTAATTTACTTACGAATTTGCTTACACTGTATTGCTTATTCTAACACTCCTTGACGCTTCTGCTTGCATTAACAAGTAACAAGCTGTTCATCTGCGATACCGCCGATTCAATATATTTATGAAGCAAGCCCTAAAGCACCATAACAAGCGTGCCTGCCGTTATCAAAATGCATCCTATCAGGGAATTAAGCGTAAATTTTTCATGTAGGAATACGAATGCCAGTATCAATGTTATCACCACGCTCAGCTTATCTATCGGCACCACCTTTGACGCTTCTCCGATTTGCAGTGCTTTATAATAACACAGCCACGAAGCTCCTGTCGCTAAGCCGGACAGGATTAAAAAAATCCAGCTTTTCTTGCTGATTTCCAATATCCCGCTTTGAGCATCGGTGAGATATACCATTCCCCAAGCCATAATAACGACCACCACTGTTCTTACAGCTGTCGCAAGATTTGAATCTACTCCTGCTATGCCGACCTTTGCCAGTATAGAGGTAAGTGCCGCAAATATTGCGGACAGTACAGCAAACACACACCACATACAATATTACCTCCTCTGTAATCTATCGCTTATTGCCTATTACTCATATAGTTAATTTGTCTGCTTAAACAAGCTGCACGATCTCCCTTTTCTATTATCTTTTTCTATTATTTGTTTCTATTATTCGCATTAAACAATAAATCCGAACCCTCGTCCAATCGGATAAGAATTCGGATTATATTATTATGGTGGAGCAAGACCATTCAAATCCGAACACCGAAATGTCTTGGTTTTATTCGA
>CAYRZK010000335.1:0-1045 GCA_964428785.1 uncultured Oscillospiraceae bacterium
ATTCTATCAAATCATACGCTGAAAATTCCAACTTTGCTTCTACTGCCTTTTTAAGAAGGCGATTAGCTGCGGGAACATTGCATTGTAATTCAATAATAATTTCTCCAACTTCATCGGCAGAACCAAGAGAAGTCAGTGCAGAAAGATTGCGAACCTGCGAGCTTTCTGCCCAATCATAGAATTTTTCGTAATATTCATCCCATGTATATGTACGCAATCATTTCACCTCGCATTCTCATTTTTTATAATACATTGCTTCGATCGAGATACTCCTCAAACGCTTTCAGGACCTCAAGTAACGGCTCAGGCAGACGCTTATAGCATTCTTCCTTCAGTTCGTCAGGAACACCATAGAAGCCTTCCGCAATACTGCCCGCAATTGCCGCCAGTGTATCACAATCCCCACCAAGGGATATCGCAGTTCGGATAACATCTTCAAAGCTGTTTCCTTCCAAGAAAGCCGTGATGCCCTCCGGCACGGTTTTCATGCAGGTTTCTATGTGAAAATAATCCGGTCTGATTTCATCGCAAGTACGATTCAACGCATAACCAAATTCATGTTCAATATATTCCTTAATTTCCACTTTGCTATGCCCTGTCCTTGCCAGAAAAATAGCACTGGCAGTTGCTTCAGCACCCTTAATTCCTTCCGGATGATTGTGGGTAACTTCTGCAGAAAGCCTTGCTGCGTGTCTGACAGCATCAATATCGTTATATAACCATGCAACCGAAGAAACACGCATTGCAGAGCCGTTGCCAAAACTATTATAAGCCTGACATTCCACATTCCGTAGCCACTGTCGGAACATTCCTCCATACCCGACATTCGGATACATCTTTCCAAACTGGCGCATACGATTAGCAAGAGTTCGCAAAATCAAATCATCCGAAGCACTCGGCTGTGCATCAAGAAAAGTCAGCCCCACAGCCAGAGTCATTACGGTATCATCGGTATAGGTGGATTTTAGTGAGAATAAAGGAAAATCTTTGCTCTTGTTACCACGGTCAAATTCATAAGGACTGCCGATGATATCACCTAAGATTG
>CAYRZK010000336.1:0-1041 GCA_964428785.1 uncultured Oscillospiraceae bacterium
GCCCTCAACTCCCTATAATCCCCAAAATCATCACGCAAAGGCTCTAAAAAATAAGGAAGCTTTTTTGGAAAAGTTTTGTTATTTTGCGAAGTTATTGTTGAATTTGCCCTTTGTCTGTAAAAATAAAGTGCTTTATCTATGTGGCTTATTTTATTTGCCAAGCAAAAGAGCAAAGTGCCAAAGTCGTGGTCTTCGTGGTAAATTCCTTCTGTATAACGCAGGGTGTATGAATTTAAAAGAGAGGCTTTAAAAAGTCCTTGTGGGGAAAAATAAAAATCATAAAATTGATTTTGTGCTAAAAAGTCTAATCCACTTTTAGCCTTGTATTTACAATTTGTAAGATAGGACTTGCTTTGTTTGAATGCTTTGTTTTCATCTTTAAATTCTTGAATGTGATGAAAGCTTATTTGAGCTTCGTTTTTGCTTAAATCCTCAACGCAAAGTTTTATACAATCCTTATCTAAATAATCATCACTATCTACAAAGTGTATGAGCACATCTTTTGGTAAGCTTTGAATGATGACTTTGCTAATGCTTGATACATCGCTTTTAACATAGTTTTTGCTAAGACAAGTAAAATGAGCTAAAAGCTCATTTACATCAAGTGTTTTGCTGCTGTTATTAAAGCTATGTGTTTGAGTAAGGCTTGGGATAAAACTTTCTTTTATTGCACCTTGTGCTTTACTTTGTAATGCCTTTCTTAAAGCAGAGCCTTTTATCATTTCAAGTCCAAAATTCCTTGCTGAGCTTAAACCTCCATTTGGCTTTGAAACAACAAAAATGCGTTCATCTTTTTTGGCAAATTCTAAGGCTAAATTCAAGCTTTCATCTGTGCTTTCATCATCGATTAAAATAATGTCTAAATTTTCATAGCTTTGAGAGCAAATGCTTTGTAAGCATTCTTTAAGATAGCTTTCTACATTAAAGATAGGAACGATGATAGAAACTTGTGGGCTTTGCATTTGATTTTACCTTTAAGCTTGAAATTTGCTTTAATTATAGCAAAAAATTGAAATTTAAGCTAAAAAAATATATACTTTT
>CAYRZK010000337.1:0-1029 GCA_964428785.1 uncultured Oscillospiraceae bacterium
AACTCACCTCCCATCAAAAGCCCTTCCTTTTGCGTCCTCAAAATCAACAGCACTTCCTGCGTAGCTTTGCGTTCTTTTCATATCAGCTTCTATTGAAGCGATTTTATTTCTCGCACTCTTAAACGCCGCATCGCCCATAAAAAGATAAAAAGGCGGGTTTTTCTGCCGAGAGATTTCATAAATTACTGGGGCGAATTTTTGCGGATTTCCAGCCTGTTTGCCATTGAAATTTTTCGCATTTTGCAAATTTGCCTCTCTTTTAGCGTCATAATCGGCGATTTTGCCCTCACTAAATTTAAGGCTAGTCCCTAAAAATTCAGTCCTAAACCCTGCTGGCATCACATTTATGGTAGCGATTCCAAAGTCCCTTAAATCCACATTCAAACTCTCGCTCAAAGCCGACAAGGCAAATTTACTCATCGAGTAAGCCCCGCTCGCACTAGGCACACGAAATCCCGCAATAGAACTTAAATTAAAAATCCTCGCCCTTATATTCTCCTCACTTCCCTTTTCGTTTTTACATTGTTGTCTCATCATTTTAAGGGCATTTTGTGCGATTAAAAAAGGAGCGAATAAATTCACCTCAAATTGCTCTCTTAACTCCTTTTGACTAATTTCCTCCACAAAGCCTAAAAGTCCGTATCCAGCATTATTTACTACATTATCAAGGCGTTTGAATTTTGCCTTGATTTTTTGCATATTTGCCTTGATTTGAGCGTCTAAATCTTTGTCAAATTTTAGCTCTAAAAAGAGCATATTTTCGCTTTCCTTGCCGAATTTCTTTTCCAAATTTTCTCTCTTGCGTGAGGTGAGTGCTACTTTGTCGCCTTTTGCGAGTAGATACTTTGCTAGTTCGTAGCCAAGCCCTCCACTTGCTCCTGTGATATACCAAGTTTGCACCACATCAGCCTTGCTTTTTGCCATTAAGGATTGGCTGTTAAGTGTTAAAGCACCGAGTGCTAAAAGGCTCGTTTTTTTAACGAAATCCCGCCGTTTTTTGTTGTGTGTAGTCATTGTCTTTCCTTTTAA
>CAYRZK010000338.1:0-1027 GCA_964428785.1 uncultured Oscillospiraceae bacterium
ATTTTTTATCATCTTGTAGTGGAATTTTGCCTTGTGGAGGATTCTCATCAATCGCACCTACGATTTTATGCGGAATGTAAAGCTCTTCTAAATAGGCTAAATCGCTAGAACTCAAATTTATATTAAAAGCGCCCGCAGCGTCATCTAAATATCTTACTTTTGTCGCTCCGATTATTGGACTAGCCGCTCCCTTTGCCAAAAGCCATGCAATCGCAATTTGCGACATTGTTGCATTTTTACTTTTAGCTATCTCTTCCGCTCTCTTTACAATTTGCATATCCTGTTCCATAGTGCTGTCGTATTTATTTTTTGAGACTTTATCCGTAGCAAAGCGAAGCGAATTAGAACTCCAATTTGTCCTTGCCAAACGCCCGCCCGCCAAAGGAGAATAAGGCATTAAAGAAACATTCATTTGTTTGCAAAGCGGAATCATCTCCCTTTCATCTTCTCTATAAATTAAATTATAGTGATTTTGCATAACTTCAAAACGAGCAAAATTATTATCCCTTGCTACCATTTGCAGATTATAAAATTGATACGCATACATAGCGGACGCTCCAAGTGCTCGGACTTTACCCGCTTTTACCACTTCGTTTAACGCTTCCATCGTCTCTTCAATTCTCGTTTCATAATCGAAGCGATGAATAATATAAATATCCAAATAATCAGTATTTAGCCGTTTTAAAGTGCCGTCAATCTCTCTTAAAATCGCCTCTTTTTTTAATCTTCCTTCATTAAAATATACTTTTGATGAGATGATAACCTTATCTCGCTTTGCATATTTTTTAATTGCCTTGCCTAAATATTCCTCGCTTGTTCCAGCCGAGTAAATATTTGCCGTATCAAAAAAGTTAATTCCCAAATTTAAGGCGTGTTTAACGATTTCTTCGCTTGATTTTTCATCCAAAGTCCAATCGTGCATTGTTCCAGCCTTACCAAAGCTCATTGCACCTATGCAGAGCCTTGAAACCTCTATATTTGTGTTGCCTAGTTTTGCGTATTGCATTTTGTCTCCTTTGTTTTTTAT
>CAYRZK010000339.1:0-1026 GCA_964428785.1 uncultured Oscillospiraceae bacterium
ATAGACGAATGCGGAGCATTCACTACCCGGTGGCAGCATAAAATTTAATTTTGTGTATAATATCACATCGTACTACACAAGTCAAGCGGCTGAACGGAGATTTTTCAATTCTTTTTTGAATTGCATGTGGCCGGGAAACAATAAGGTAAAGCAGTGTCTACAAAGGTTTTGCCCAAACGGTAGAAATCGGTGGCATTGCAAGGCAGCGAATGATAAAGCAGCATATGTGTTATATAGGTTCATACGGACAAAGGCTGCACTCATATATTAGTTAAAAACGGAGAAAAGCATGAAAAATATTTTTAAAAGAAGGAGCCTGAAGGATCTTTTGTGCATCGCTGTATTTGTTGCCGCTGCAATATCGGTACCGATAGGGAGCGCAATAGTGAATACTGCTACGGGTATAATATTGTCACCCGAAAAGAAAATAATAATAATAGATCCCGGACATGGCGGCTTTGACGGCGGTGCCGAAAGTGCAGGCGGCGTGTGTGAAAAGGATATAAATCTTGCAATAAGTCGTGAGTTAAGAAGGCTTCTTGAAGAAAACGGATATCGGGTCGTAATGACAAGAGACAGCGACATATCGCTTGGGGAATCGAGCAACGGTACAATAAGGAGTAAAAAAACGGCAGATCTTGCGGAGCGAAAGAAAATAATAGACAGGGAAGAGCCGCTACTGACGGTAAGCATACATCTTAACAGCTTTAAAGAAGATGGCAGTGTCAGAGGCGCACAGGTGTTTTATCCGAATGACGGTGATGATGAAGAGGTGCTTAAACAGAGCAGGGAGCTTGCGGAGTTCATACAAGATGCAATTGCTTCCGGCATAAATGATGGCACGAACAGAGCTGCACTCGGCAAGAGCGGAGTACGCATTTTGAAAAATCCGTATACACCGATAGCGATAGTCGAATGTGGATTTTTGTCGAATTATGAAGAAGCCGAATTGCTTCAAAACGAGGAATATCAACAAAAAATTGCGGATTGTGTATACAAAGGCATTATGCAATTCATAAATTGCGG
>CAYRZK010000340.1:0-1008 GCA_964428785.1 uncultured Oscillospiraceae bacterium
GACAATGATATCCCTCCGGCCGCCGCGCCTGCTCCAGCAGCGCATTGGTCTGTTCCTCCAGAAATTCCTCATCCTGCTGCAAAAGCCGGGTCATCCGACCCACAGTGGCAGCCAAATTGGGGTTTTCCTGCTGCAAAAGCGGAATGACATGATGTCTGAGCCGATTACGCAGCGCATCATCGCCATCATTGGACCGATCTTCCCGGAAGCTGAGCTGATGTTCTGCCAGATATCGATCAATTTCCTGCCCGGTAACTGCAAGCATGGGGCGCACCAGCGTACCACTGCGCGGCTGCATGGCACAAAGCCCCTTCAGTCCAGTTCCCCGCAGCAGGTTCAAAAGTACCGTCTCCACCTGATCGTCTGCATGATGTGCTGTAACAATCAGGCCATGCTGCTCATTCAAAAATGCATATCGCAGATTTCTGGCAGCCTCCTCCAGACTCTCTCCCTTTCGCGTAGTGGGATCACCACGTCCTACACACAAAGGCACTTCCCACGCTTTGCACAGTTGCCGGACAAATTCTTCATCTGCATCCGATTCTGCCCCACGCAGACAGTGGTTGAAATGCGCAGCACAGATTTGCAGGGACAGCTCCTCCCGCAAAGACAGCAGGCAATGCAGCAGCGCCACAGAATCCCCACCGCCGGATAACGCACAGACAATGCGCGCTCCCTGCAGTTCCTGGCAGGCCAGACGCACCTTATCCCTCACTGTGCTTCCACTCCCGGTCGGCAAAGGTCGTAAACTGGGGCAGCCATTGCAGCTTGACGGTACCGGTCTCGCCGTGACGGTTTTTGGCCACAATAACCTCTGCAATATTTTTCTCTTCCGTGTTGGGATTGTAATAATCGTCACGGTAAATAAACAGCACTTCGTCCGCATCCTGCTCGATAGCACCGGATTCACGCAGATCCGACAGCATCGGCCGCTTGTCAGTACGGCTCTCATTGGCACGGGAGAGCTGACTGAGGCAGACTACCGGTACATTCAGTTCCTTGGCCATG